>WUQU01000383.1 GCA_009889605.1 Candidatus Bathyarchaeota archaeon
CACAGAACAAGACATAATTAAACACCTTGAGAAATTCGTAGAGGCGGGGAAAATACCAAAATGGTGGCTACCAGATAAAATAATATTTACAAATCAACTGCCCCTCACAGGCACAGGAAAAATAGACAAGAAAATACTAAAAGAACAATATAAAGATGCGCTTAAATAACGCAATATTTAAAAATATAACAATGATTAAATACCAGAGAATCTTTAAAAAGACGTTAGAGGTATAAACTTAATGTCGGAATCAAAAGTTTTGTGTGAGCATAAAGATGGGGTGTATTGGATCACATTAAACCGTCCCGAGAAGCTCAATGCTATGGATTTAGAAATGCGACGTGGCATTCTTCAATGTTTACAAGAGGCTGAGTCAAGAGAAGATGTTAGAGTAGTGATTATTCGTGGGGCGGGGAAGGCCTTTAGCGCTGGGGCAGATGCTTCACATTTAAAGATGTTAGCAGAAATGACTCTTTCAGATTTTGAAAGGCTTCCAAAAGGTTTAGGGGTCTCCGACATAGGCATGTACATACGTAATATGTCTAAGCCAGTAATTGCAGTAGTCCATGGCTATTGTGTAGGAGGAGGTATGGAGTTGATACAATTCTGCGACATGGTCTTTGCCTCAACTGATGCGGTGTTTTTCCAAGGCGAGATTAATCTAGGAATAATTCCCGGCGGTGGGGGAACACAGTTGCTTCCCAGGATAATTGGCGACAAGAAAGCTAGGGAGTTAATATACACAGGGAGGAGGCTTACCGCCGAAGAGGCTAAGAGGCTTGGGCTTGTAAACGAAGTATGCCCGCCAGAAGAGTTGGAGAAATGCGTAATGGCTGTCGTGGAGGATATAAAGCAGAAAAGTCCATTAGCTATTGCGTTGGCAAAAAGAGCTATAAATGCCGTATATGAGATGCCACTATCTAAGGGCCTCGAATATGAGCAGTTAATGTTCCAGAGAGCCCTTGTATCAGATGATGGAAAGGAGGGTCTCCGGGCCTTTCTTGAGAAAAGAAAGCCGGTGTTTAAGGGGAGGTGATGAAGAGGGTATTTGTAATAGGGGCGGGCACAATGGGCCACGGCATTGCAGAGGTGGCGGCATTAGCAGGTTATGAAGTGTATATGTATGATATTAGCCAAGAGATTCTAAACAGAGCTATTGATAGGATCCGTTGGAGTTTAGAGAAGCTTTATGAAAAGAAGAGGATACAGAGTATTGAAGATGTTCTGAACAGAATTAAACCAACACTTAACTTCGAAGAGGCAGCGCGGAATTCTGATATTGCTATCGAGGCCGTGCCTGAAAGCCTGCAGTTAAAAAAAGAGATCTTCGCAAGGCTTGATGTTTTAATGCATGGCGATGCTATATTAGCTACTAACACCTCTTCGCTTCCAATATCTGAAATTGCAGAGGCTACTAGAAGGCCTAACAAAGTTATAGGTATTCATTTCTTTAACCCGCCGGTCTTAATGCAATTAGTAGAGATCATAAGGGGAAGTGCCACAGATGACGATACTGTGAGGAGGAGTGTAGATTTTGTAAGATCCCTTGGAAAAACCCCAATATTAGTTAACAAAGACGTGCCAGGCTTTGTTGTAAATAGAATATTGGGAGCTATTCAAAATGTGGCTTGTCATTTAGTATATAGGGGTGAGTATACGCATGTAGAAATAGATTCTGCTGTAAAATATAAAGCTGGCTTGCCTATGGGTTTATTTGAATTACGTGACTTCACAGGCATGGATGTGGGCTACATGGTAGCGAAGGCGTTAGCAGAAAGAGATCCTATGTTCAGACAGGAATGTCCCCTAATAGAGGAGTATTATAGAAAGGGCTGGCTTGGGGTAAAAACAGGAAGGGGGTTTTACGAATATAAATCTCCCAGCGATAGGCCAAATATTCCCAGAGAGGCAGGGGAGAGAGTAAACGTGGTTAGGGTATTAGCCGCAGGGGTGAATATGGCGGCGTGGCTCTTAAGAAACGGCATTGCCACTAAGGAAGATATTGACACAGGCGTAAGATTAGGCTTAGGATATCCCAAAGGAATTTTACAATATGCTGACGAATGGGGTATTGACGAAGTGGTTAAAGAATTGCAGTATCTTTATGATAAATATGGATTAATTTTAGCAAAGCCAGATGAATTGCTTATTAAAATGATAAATGAAGGTAAACTCGGAAAAAAGACTGGCGAGGGGTTTTATAAGTATGCCTCTTAGCCCCGCGGTTAGGCAACTCTTAAAACAGTTGGCTGAGGTTTTGCGCTTCTCGCCAGAGATTGATGTAAATAAATTCAGGGCTGAGTTTTATAACTCCTCGCTTCTTTTAGTAAAAATGGCTAATGAGCCTATCTATAAAACGGAAGACATTAAAATCCCAACTAGAGAAGGCGCTGTAAGAGCACGAATATACAGACCGAGCGATAAGGAGAGACTACCCGTGGTTGTGTACTACCATGGCGGAGGATTTGTGCTTGGTAGTATTGAGACCCACGACCACATATGTAGGAGAATTGCAAGATTGTCAGGTGCGGTTGTTGTGTCTGTTGACTACCGTCTGGCGCCTGAACACAAATTCCCTGCCGCTGTTCATGATGCATATGATGCGGTAAAATGGGTTGCCGATAATTACGATAAAATCGGAGTTGATAATGGAAAAATAGCCGTAGCCGGGGATTCAGCTGGCGGAAATCTAGCCACAGTAGTGTCGATTATGGCCCGTGATTATGGCGAGAAGTTCATTAAGTACCAAATATTAGTTTATCCTGCGGTCAACTTAACGCCAGCTCCAACGATATCAAAAGTAGAGTATAGCAGTGAGGAATACGTAATTTTAACGAGTGAATTAATGGCGTGGTTTGGAAGACAGTACCTATCTAAAGCCGAAGACGCCCTTAGTCCCTATGCCTCGCCAATATTCGCAAAACTAAACGATCTACCATCTGCGCTTATAATTACGGCGGAGTACGATCCGCTTAGAGACGAGGGCGAGCTTTACGCGCATTTATTGAAGACGCACGGCGTTAAGGCAGTGGCCGTTCGCTATAATGGCGTAATACACGGATTTATCAACTTCTATCCTGTGTTAGAAGAAGGAAGAGAGGCTCTGTCACAAATTGCAGCATCTATTCAAATTCAGTTTGGAGGGTGACTATGCAGAGGGTCTACCTGGTATATTTCAAGAGAGTACCATTCTCTCGCGTTAAGAGAGATGATCCGAAATTTGATGTATATTACGATATTAAAGGACCAGTGTTGTACTCTTTACTTCTTAAAAAAGCTGTTGAGGATTTACAAACCTACGGAGTAAAGCCCGAGGAAATTGACAGAGTAATAACTGGTTGTGCTCTACAAGCAGGTGATAATTGGAGTATGGGCGGGCGGATTCCCATCTTCTTTGCAAAATTACCAGTCTCTATTCCCACAGTGTCAGTTGACATGCAGTGCGCCTCTAGTTTAGAAGCAGTGAAAATAGGCTATATGGAAATAGCAATGGGGTATTCAGATATAATAATTGCCGGAGGATATGAACATATGTCAAGAGTGCCTATGGGACCTCAGAATCCGTATATCATTAGGCATAGAGAGCTTGTCGAAGACGAGGAATACCTAAGGCTTTATGATATGAGAATAGGCTACGTTATGGGCTTAACTGCTGAGAAGTTAGCCGAGGTTAAGAAAATACCAAGAGAGGAAATGGACAGATGGGCTTTAAGAAGCCATAAGCTTGCGGCTAAGGCTTATGAAGAAGGCTATTTCAAAGACGAACTTCTACCAGTTGAAGTCGTCAGAGAGGGTCAAAGAGTTATAGTAGATCGCGATTTAAGTGTAAGGCCAGAGACAAGTATGGAGGCATTATCGAGATTACCCCCTGTGTTTAAAGAAAATGGTGTTATCACAGCTGGAAATTCATCACCAATGAATACGGGGGCTACGCTAGTAGTTTTAATGTCGGAGAGAAAGGTAAAGGAGCTTGGCATTAAGCCAATGGCTGAGATAATTTCTGTGGGATGGGCCGCAGTACACCCAGCAATTATGGGCGAAGGGCCCGTTCCTGCCGTTAAAAAGGCGTTGAAACACGCCGGTTTAAGCGTTGATGATGTTGATCTGTGGGAAATTAACGAGGCATTTGCTGTTGTTGTTGTTAACGCTATAAGGGAATTAAATATAGATGAAAACAGAGTTAATGTTCACGGAGGCGCTATTGCCATAGGCCACCCATTGGGAGCTACTGGTGGGAGACTTGTGGGAACTCTTGCTAGATTACTTAATTACAAGGGCAAAAATATAGGCGTAGCCACGGCTTGTGTAGGAGGGGGTCAGGGGCACGCAATTGTACTACAAAGAGTATAACTTTTGACGTAATCAATATTTTAATTTTCGTTAATTAATTTCTTTAATGTTAGAGTGGTATCTCATACCTGAACAGTATCGATCAGAAATAGAACTTGTACGTAAAACTGCTAGAGAATTCGCACAAAGATATTTCACCAAGGAGCTAGCCCATGAGATAGACAAAAAAGAAGAGTTTCCATGGGATTTATACCGAAAGGCAGGTGAGCTGGGACTTATAGGTCCCACTATTCCCCCTGAATACGGCGGAGGTGGTCTCAGTACTGAGTTAGGTAGTGCCGTAATAACGGAGGAATTAGTAAGGACTGACACTACCTTAGGACAGTGTATTCTATCAGGTGCTTTTGGGTTATTTGCGCTGTATCTCTTTGGCACTGAGGAGCAGAAAAAGGAATACATTCCGCCTGTAGTGCACGGCGAGAAGACGTTCTTTTTTGCGCTGACAGAGCCTGAACACGGCAGTGATATCACCGAACTGTCTACAACGGCTAAAAGAGAAGGGGATTACTTTGTTCTCAAAGGGATTAAGACTTTCATTACTAATGCAACAACTGCAGAATATGGAATTGTTCTCGCCCAGACTGATCCTGAGAAAAAGTATAGGGGGCAGACTCTTTTCTTAATCCATACCGACTGGCCCGGCGTTGAAATTAAGCCGTTGAAGGGCAAGATGGGACAGAGAGGGTCGCCAATAGGCGAAATTAGGCTAGATGGCGTGAAAGTGCATAAGGATTACATAGTGGGAGGGATAGAGGAGTTAAACAAAGGTTTTTACAGAGCCTTACAGTATTTAAACATTGGTAGAACTCATGTTGGCGCTGTGGCGTTGGGCATGATGCTCAACGCTTTTGATAAGGCTTATGAATTTGCCCAGAAGAGAATTCAGTTTGGCAAGCCTATAATTGAACACCAACTTATCCAACAGAAAATTGCAGAAATGGTGCAGTTAATAGATTTATCTAAACTTGCAGTATATAGGTCACACTTAATTCTCGATGATTATGTCAAGGGGAAGATTGAGCCAAGGACCATGGCCGCAATATCGTCTATTACTAAAATTTTTGTCACCGAAAACGCTACTAAAGTGATCGATTATGCAATTCAAATTCTCGGCGGTAGTGGTTATATGGAGGAGTTTGAGGTGGAAAGAGCTTGGAGAGATCACAGAGTGACGCGGATATATGAAGGTACAACTGAGATAAACATGTTGACAATTGTAGATGCCGTGAGGCGCGGGTTCTTTTCAATATGAGAAAAGTTGCTGTTATTGGAGTAGGACAATCTATTTTCGGCGTGCGTGGAGACGTCACAATGCAAGAATTAGCATGGGAAGCCGTGAGAGAAGCTTTGGAGGACGCAGGAATCACACAAAAAGATATTGACTTAAGTGTAGTGGGAAATGTGGGAACTAGGGGATATGAGTTAATGCCTGCCCAGCCTGTGAATGATTACATCGGCATGACCCCAAAGGGACCTATTAGAGTTGAAATGGCTTGCGCCACGGGTCTTGTAGCTTTAACAGTTGCATATAATATAATTGCCAGCGGCAATGCGGATATTGTGCTTGCCGTAGGAGTGGAGAAAATGAATGAAGTAGACACGCCAACTTCGCTCGCCGTAGGTGGCAGAGCTGGTAATTACCTCTGGGAGTTTCATTTTTATGGCACTACAATGCCCGCGGGCTACGCCCTATATGCTACAGCTCACATGGCCAAATTCGGAACTACAGAGGAGCATATGGCGCTTGTATCCGTAAAAAATCACTATTATGGCTCCCTTAACCCAAAGGCTCATTTTCAACATACAGTTACTGTAGAGGAAGTGTTAAAATCGCGACCTATTGCATGGCCTATTAAACTCCTTGACTCATCACCTATTAGCGACGGCGCTACGGCTGCGGTATTGGCGTCAGAGGAGGCTGTGAAAAGGCTTAGGATAGACGCCCCTGTTTGGATTGCTGGAATAGGTTATGCAAATGATACGCCGCTGTTAACCAGGAGGCGAGACTATTTTGGTTTTTCAGCTACTAGACTCGCCGCAGAAATGGCATATAAAAAAGCTGGCATTGAGCCAAAAGACGTAGAAGTTGCTAATGTACATGACGCTTTTACAATAGCTGAAATAATCGCCTACGAAGACTTAGGGTTTGTGAAAAAAGGAGAGGGTCCTAAGCTTATAGCCGAAGGTCAAACATACGCAGGAGGTAAAGTCGCTGTAAACATTGATGGTGGTTTAAAAGCAAAGGGCCACCCGCTGGGCGCCACCGGACTTGGGATGATATACGAGTTAACAAAACAATTACGGGAAGAGAGAGAGGGTAAAAGGCAGGCGCCACTTAAGAAGTATATAGCTTTGGCACATAATGTAGCTGGCGTTGGACATGTGGCTTATGTTGTAATATTGAGGAGATGAGTGTGCGTAAATACGTAAAGATAGAAGGTCCTGCTATTGACTCCATACCTCTAATATATAAACATAAAATCCCAATTCAAAAAACTTTACTGTTCTGGGAAGGGTTAAAAGAGGGAAAAATATATGCAACGCGTTGTAAAAAGTGCGGTCAAGTCTACTTCCCGCCACAAGCTGATTGTCCCAATGACATGACGTCTGACATGGAGTGGATTGAGCTTCCAAAAAACGGGGTGTTAGAAGCGTTTACTAAAGTGTATGCTAGGCCCCAAGGGTTTGACGACATCGAACCTTATATGATAGGTATTGCTACTTTAACAAATGGCGTAAGGGTAATGGGCTGGGTGGAACCGCCTGATGAAAAATGCGTGAAAGTAGGCGATGAAGTTGAATTAATAACTAAAAATATAAAGGGGAGATATTTGATTATATTAAAGGTTAATAAACAATGCGCATGAAGGCTGCAGTTATAAAAGATTGGGGAAAACCTCTTTCTATCGAGGAGGTTCCAAAACCAGAGCCTGGACCTGGGGAAGTGTTAGTTAGAATACGCGCTTCAGGAGTTTGTCATACAGATTTGCACCAATGGAAGGGCGATTGGCCGGCGGTAAAACTCCCAATGGAGAAGCACGGAGTTCGGATATTAGGCCATGAGGGAGTGGGCGTTGTGGAGGAGGTGGGGCTGGGTGTTACCAGAGTACGTAAGGGGGATAGGGTAGGCGTGCCATGGATGAACTACTGGTGCGGCTCATGCGAATATTGTCTCAGCGGATACCCCCATTGGTGTCCTCATGCTAAGTACACCTCAGTTCATGTCAACGGAACTCATGCAGAATATGCAGTAATACATGAGAGGACAGTTCCTGTTATTCCAAAGGAGATTGAAGATGTAGAAGCGGCGCCGTTAATGTGCGCCGGCGTCACAGCCTACGGCGCAATTAGGAAGTTAATTACAGAAGTTAAGCTGCCGCCAGGAAAGCCTATTGCTATTATAGGCGCCGCCGGCGGACTAGGCCATTATGCTGTTCAAATTGCTAAGGCATTTGGCTATGTCGTCATAGGGATTGACATCGGTGAGGAAAGAATAAAATTCGTGGAGAGATTAGGCGCAGACTATGCTATAGATGTTTCAAATGCCGAGAAATTTGTCAAAGAAAAATTTGGCGGCGTATACGCATCAGTAGTATTTACACCTAAAATAAATGGGTATGAGCTAGGGCTTCGACTACTTAAAACGCTAGGGGTATTAGTAGCTGTGGGAATTCCCGACGTGAAAGAGGGAGCCCTACAACTATATCCTCTTACAATTATTGGAATGGGTTTCAGGATATTAGGAAGTTCTGTGGGAGTTACACACGAATTTGAGGAGCTGTTTAATCTCGTGTTAAATAAAAAGGTGAAAGGGCACATTACGAGAGTTGCAGATTTATCTGAAATTAATAATGTTTTTCAAGATCTGGAGAAGGGTAGAATAGTAGGTAGAGCAGTATTAAGAATATAAATGTAATTTTTATCTACACTATGGAGTATAAAACTGTCATTTATAAAAAAGAGGGGAGTATAGGTTTCGTAATTATGAACCGTCCTGAGGTTTTAAACGCTTTAAACGCCGTGATGGACGAAGAATTATATCAAGTGCTTCTTGAGGCTAGGAAAGATCCTGAGGTGCGAGTTGTTCTACTAAGAGGGGCTGGCCGCGCTTTTACAGCTGGTCAAGACGTTAAAGAATTCGCTGAGGCTTATGCATCAGGTCTAGCCCCTGATTTTAAAGCCGGACTCCAAAGGAGAAAGAGAGTGTTGACATTAATTAGAGAAATGCCTAAACCTGTGCTTGCCGCTATAAACGGCGTTGTTGCTGGAATTGGAATTGCGCTTGCATTAGTTTGTGACGTAAGAATTGCAACTAAATCTGCACGTTTTGTACCTGCCTTTTCGAGAATTGGTTTAATTCCAGATGGCGGCTTTGTATATCTCATGTCGAAATTCCTACCGCCCGGAAAAATTTTTGATCTATATGCAATGAACAGAGAAATATCAGGTGAGGAGGCGTATAAATTGGGCTTGGTGGAGTATTTAGTAGATGATGATAAATTCGAAGAAGAAGTGGTAAAAATCGCTAAGCTATATGCTGAAGGCCCTACTTATGCTTTTTCATTAACAAAACAAGTAATTAACATGACTCTTTTCGCAGATTATAGCTTAGCTTATGATATAGAAATGGAAATGCAAGAAAAGGCCTCTAAATCAGAAGATCACAGAGAGGGAGTCAGAGCTTTCATCGAGAAGAGAAGGCCTTTATTCAAAGGTAAATGAGATTTCCAGTAGAGCTTAGGTATGCAGATACTGATCAAATGGGGCTGATATATTTTGTCCGTCATCTTATTTACGCAGATGAAGCAATAGGCAAGTTTTTGAAAAGTCTCGGCATAGATCTCCTATCACTAGAAAAGTCAGGCATATATACGGCGGTAGTGCACGCAGATATAGATTTCAAGAGGCCCTTAAGATACGGAGAGTATAGCGAAGTCGACGTAGACATGGAAAAAATAGGCACTTCAAGTATTTCATTTAAATTCTCTGTGTATGGAAATGGGGAGTTAAAATCTATGGGGCGTATTGTTTATGTTTTTATTAACAATAAGGGAGTTAGAGTTGAAATTCCAGCTGATATTAAAGAGAGACTAGAAAAATATTTATATAGAATAAGTAATTAAGACATGCCTACAGTAGTAGTAACAGGTTCTGGGAGGGGTATTGGCAGGGCAATAGCGGTAAGATTTGCCCGCGAGGGGTGGAACGTGGTTGTAAACGCTAAAAAGGGCAAGGAGGAGGCCGAGGAGACGTTGAGAATGGTGAGAGAGGCAGGCGGGAATGGCGTCGTGGTGTTGGCGGACGTCGCCACGAGAGAGGGATGTAGAAATGTGGTGCAGGCCGCGGTACAGAACTTCGGCGGATTGGACGTTCTTGTCAACAACGCGGGGCTCGGCCTCTATTCGCTTTTTCTCAATGCCGATGACAGGCTAATAGACAAACAGTTGGAGGTGTCGTTAAA
Source organism: Candidatus Bathyarchaeota archaeon (assembly GCA_009889605.1). Taxonomy (GTDB): domain Archaea; phylum Thermoproteota; class Bathyarchaeia; order Bathyarchaeales; family Bathycorpusculaceae; genus WUQU01. The sequence goes on from WUQU01000383.1 coordinate 9,812, forward strand.
ATCGGTAATTTATTGTTCTCAAGAGGCGGCGAAAGTAATGAAGGAGGGTTCGATAATTAATATTGCGTCTATCGCCGGCATTAGGCCCTTTGTCGGCCTCTCTATATACAGCGCGGCTAAGGCGGCAATTATTAATTTGACGCAAGCGCTTGCAGTAGAGCTCGCCCCCCGCATAAGAGTTAATGCCGTCGCGCCGGGACTTGTAAAGACAAAAATGGGCGACAGCCTAGTGAAGCTTCTGGGGATGACTGAGGAGGAATTTGCAAAAAAACATACCCTTTTAGAAAAAATGGTTACCCCTGAGGATGTTGCAGAAGTCGTATGGATGTTAGTAAAAATACCTACAATAACAGGACAAGTAATTGTTATAGATTCTGGAGAATTATTAAAAAGTAGAATTACGTAGGGAAGATTTTTAAAACTGAAATTATTCATAATCAATGATTATATTAAGTGTACACAATGTTTCTAAAAGCTTTGGGGGAATAAAGGCTGTGGATAATGTTACTTTTAAAGTAGAGAAAGGCGAGATAGTGGGTCTTATAGGGCCTAACGGCGCTGGTAAGACAACTCTAATCAATTTAATTTCTGGTTTTTATAAACCTGATAGTGGGAAAATAACATTTAACGGCTTGGATATTACAAAAAAACAGCCGTATGAACGCGCTAAACTTGGAATAAGCAGAACTTTTCAAAATCCAAGACTTGTGCCCAACATGACAGCTTTATTGAATGTCGCCTATGCCGTATTAGGAAGGGACGATGCGAAGAAAATGTCATTATATGAGGCTGTAGCTGAGGCAATCTATTACCTTGATCTTGTTGGTTTGTTGCAAAAAAGAGATATATTGGCTAAAGACTTGCCGTTATACGAATTACGGTTGCTTGAACTCGCTAGGGCATTAGCATTAAGGCCTAAGTTGTTACTAATAGACGAAGCCATGGCAGGTCTTAACCCAGGCGAGGCAGAGAAAATTAGAAAACTAATAATAAACATTAAGGAACAACTTGATTTAACAATAATTTGGATTGAACATGTATTAAGATTATTGATGAAAACAGTAGATAGAATATTAGTGATGCACTATGGGAAATTAATAGCAGAAGGCACTCCCAGAGAAGTGGCGGAAAATCCGCTAGTGATTGAAGCTTATACTGGAAAGAGAATAGCGGCATGATGCTCTCAGTTAAGAACCTTGAAGTTTCTTACGGTAAGTTAAAGGCCGTTTGGGGAGTGTCTTTAGGCGTATGGAATAAGGAAATTGTCGGGCTAATAGGACCCAATGGGGCAGGGAAGAGCAGTATTGTTAATAGCATAATAGGGTTTGTCAAGCCCGACAAAGGCGAAATTAAATTTGAGGGTCGTGATATAACCAATCTAAGTATTAGCTCTAGAATAAAGGCTGGGATTTCCGTAGTACCTGAAGGTCGGAGGATTTTCCCTTACCTAACTGTTGAGGAAAACCTATTAATGGGCGCAGTTGTTGGCAATTGGAATAAAAGAAGAGAAGCGTTAGAATTTGTCTACAACCTATTTCCTCAACTCAGAGAGAGGAAGAGAAATTTTGCTTCTCAACTTAGTGGCGGAGAGCAACAGATGTTAGTCATAGGCAGGGCGTTAATGTCGCGTCCAAAAATGGTATTAATTGACGAGCCTACATTAGGATTAGCGCCAAAAATTGTAGACCAAGTATATGGCATTATTAAGACAATAAGAGATGAGGAGGGTATAACGGTATTAGTAGCTGATCAAAACGCCGAAATGGTGCTGAAGATCGCCGATAGAGCTTACGTAGTCGAAAACGGTAGGATCGTTGCAGAAGGCCCTTCTGAGAAATTAGCCCACGATCCGAAAATTGTGTCCACTTATCTGGGTATATGAACTATTTCGATTTTATAAAGTCAATTATAAGGGAGGGCAACGCCGAGCCTTTAAAGGGGCTTAAAGTTGTTGAGATAACACATTTCGTCTTTGGTCCCAATATTGGAAGGTATCTAGCACTACTCGGAGCTGAGGTGATAAAAGTTGAGCCGCCCGGCGAGGGGGATAGATTCAGACAAGCGGCTGTATGGGGACGATTTTACAAATTGGCAAATCCCTACTTTCTTATTCAAAATGCTAATAAGTACTTTATTGCGACAGATGCTAGAAAAAAAGAGGGTAGAGAAATTATTTACAAACTTATTAAAGATGCTGATATATTTATAGAGAATTTAAGGGCCGGGCTTGCGGAAGCCATGGGAGTGGGATACTTCCAGCTACATAAAATTAACCCCCGATTGATATATGTAAGTTGTTCTGGATACGGGCAATTTGGCCCATTAAGTAAATTCCCAAGTTTTGATGTAGCCGCTCAAGGAGTTGCCGGCGTAGCTAAAACCACAGGGTGGTCTGATGTCGACGAATTTTACAAGTTGCCAGATTACTTCGGAGATTATCTACCCTCTTTAATTGCAGTTGTTGCTATATTAGTAGCATTAATTTATAGAAAGAAATCAGGGCAAGGACAATATATAGATATTTCACAAACAGAATCATTATTAAGATTTTATTATGAGTTAACGTACTACACATTGACAGGTAAGGAAATTGGCAAGACTGGAAATGTGGATCCTTCAGCGTCTCCCTCTGGCATTTTTAAAACTAAAGATGGTAAATATATCGCTATTGCAGTGCTAAATGATGAACAATCTAAAGCGCTTGCAAGGGCTACTGGTATTGAAGAGTTAGAGAAAACTACGCATTTAGAAAGATTAGAACCAAAGACGATAGAGACGTTAAACGAGAAGTTGGCTAAGTGGGTTAGTACTAAGACACTAGACGAAATATTAAACATAGCCGCTATACAAGGTTTTCCCGCAGCGCCTGTATTAAACGACGTAGAAGTCACGTTTGATAAATGGAAATGGGAAAGGGGAACTGTGGAGATTATTAATGATAGGCTCTACGGACGAGTTGCTGTTGTTAATTTCCCCGCCTTGTTTAGCAAAATACGGCCAAGGACTAAGTGGCTAGGCAGGCCCGTGGGCTATCACAATAGGTTAGTACTAAAAAAACTGGGCTATTCCGCCCAGGAAATTGAGGCTTTGATAAACAGAGAGGTTATAGGCTTTTGGGACAATATGATTGGCGCCATGCCGCCTCCCACATGGGATCCTGAGAAAGATCCCGTATTTAAGGGTGAGAAAGATGAGTTAGATTATGTCTAGAGAGCAAAAATTATCAGAACTTTTTGACCCAGATGCTAAGCCATATGCTTTAGAAGGGGTAAGAGTAGTGGAGATTAGTAATACAAATTTCGTTGCCCAGATAGCCGCAGCCATCTTATGTGAGTTGGGTGCTCATGTTATTAAAATTGAGCCGCCGGGTGGAGATCCAGCTAGATATGTAACTCCATACGGCGTCCTTATTGAAGGCGTAGGTATTCCGTATTATATAGAAAATAGGTGTAAAGAAATAGTAACCCTAGATTTTGAAAAAGACAGAGAGAGAATTATTCAATTGATATCTCAAGCGGATATTGTAATTGACGGCATGAAGCCTGGCGAATTAGATCGATTAGGTATTGGGTATAGGCAACTTCGCGTCTTAAATCCAAAAGTAATATACTTATCAATATCGCCGTTTGGAAGCTTTGGAGAGTTTGCAGAAAAGTTTTCTAACGTGCCATATTCTGATTTAACCGCTCAAGCGTACAACGGCTATCCTACTTTAATAGGAAATCCCTACTTACAAGATGAAGCGCATCAAACGCCATTAAGGGCGGGCATATGGGTCGCTACAATAATGGCTGGCGTTCAAGCCGCAATTTCGGCATTAGTATCTCTATATTGGAGGGAATTAAGCGGCGAGGGTCAATTTATTGACATAGCAATTAATGAGGTGCTCTCTGCAGTGCACTTAGTTCCCTATATTGTCGGTTTCTTCTTTGAAAAGCCAAGAGGTAAATACGGGCTAATCGATTATATCTTGTACCCGTTCGGGTATTACAAAACTGCCGATGGATACGTCGCAATTGCCACGCCTACTGACGCCGATTTTAGAGCGTTATTAAAAATATTGAGGTTATGGAAAATAGAACCCGATTGGAGATATGGCATTGACAGGATTTCAGACGACGTAGAGAGAATTAAAGAATTAGATGAAAAAGTGAGACAAGCTGTGGCAAGATACAAAACCAGCGAGCTCATTGCAAAAGTTATTAGGCGAGGTGTCTTATATAAAAAAGTGCCTTTATTAAGATCTTTGGAGAGACATATTGGATCTCCCGTAGTGGTGGAATTATATCCCATTAGCAGAGTGGTGGAGGAGAAACATTGGTATATTCGCAGATCGCTTAAAGTCGTGACAATAGGCGATAAGAAAGTCGTAATTCCGAGTTCTCCATTTAAATTCTCCGCTGTAAGAGTAAAAACATAGCTCTATATAGTATATTTTTTCTATAATTTATCATTATATTTCTGTGTAAAGAGGATAAATACTTTTAAATTAATGATAATCATACTTCTATGGCTACCAAAACTTTAGGGATCATAATAGGAATAATTGTATTAATCGCTGTTATTGCAATTGCTATATATTTACTACAACCAACAACTCCGCGACAAACTCCAACTGCTACAACGCCGTCCGAGCCATCAACTCCCTCTCCAACGCCAACGCAAACGCCGACGCAACCAACTGCTACAACGCCGTCTCAGCCTATAGTGATGTGTATAATATACAATCCGAGAATTTCCGTTTTAAAGGCAATGGCCGAGGCTTTTAAACTAGGCATTAAGGAGATAAATGAAAAGGGAGGGATACTAGGAAGACAAGTCGTCTTACTTGAAGAGGATCACCAAGGTAAAGCCGATTTAGCAGTGGCGGCTTATAGAAGGCTGGTAACAGAGAGGGGGTGTAAATATGTACTTATAGACGGCGTATCTGAAATCGCGCTAGCGGTGATGGAGGCTGGCGCGACACTATATCCATCATATAAACACGTTGTAATAGTTCCCGGCCAAGGAGCCATGGCCACTACGTTAAAAGTAATAAATGATTATGAAAAGTACAAGTTCTACTTTAGGCCTTTCTTCCCAGATCCGGATTTAAATTACGTTGTACCAAAGCCTTATTTTGATGTTGCAAAAAATGTAATAGGCGCCAAGAAGGTGGCGTTATTTTTAGAAGATGCCGCTTGGACATTGTGTGCAAGAGAGGGCTGTACTGTACGGACAAAGTTTGGTAACTATACATTTAAGCCGATGAGGGAATGGGTCAAAGAGGAATTTGGATTAGATGTTGTGTATGAGGTTAAAATTGCAGTGGGTGAGAAGAACTTCTTGCCTATGCTAGAAGAAGCGGCTAGAAGGGGGGCAGAGTTTATCTTTGTGCTTTCCAGCTGGTATACAGATACTGTAACGCTTACAAAACAATGGGCTACTTCGTCGGCTAGAGATATTCCGTTGGCACTATTCGGCGGGCCAAATCAGTGGCTTGTCTTTTGGAATTTAACAGGCGGCGCCGCGCTGGGCGTTATAACTTTAATGTACGACACGCCAACATATCCCTATATAAAGGCTCGGGCCTTAGTAGATAAGGCACACGCCGCAGGGCTTAGAGTTGACACTAGCGTCCACATGTATTACTCGACGGCATATTTATTAAAGAAGGTAATTGAAATGGTTGGGAATCCTGATGATATTGAAAAAATTATAAAAACACTTGAACAAATAAAATTTGAAGAACACACATTATATCCGCCGGAAAGCGCTTATCTTGGCTCGCGAGATTATAGATTTCACTCATACATTGCTGTGCCTGGTTTCGTAGCGCAATTTCAGTGCGGTGGAAAAGTGGTATTTGTCTCGAGACCAGACTACGAAGGCTATAGGATTTATACGCCACAAGAGGTCGACTTTGCATTACTAAGACCTCAAGATTATAAGAGTCCAAAAGAGCTTAGAGAAATTTGTAAGTAATTTTTCATATGATTAATATTTTTTCTTATGTCTTAGTCTGGGGTTTTATATTTGGAAGTATTTATTTAGGTTTGGCACTAGGTTTTTCTATTATAGTTGGAGTTTTAAGAATTTTCCATATGGGATATGGTATATTTTTTGTTCTTTCTGTTTATTTAGTTTGGACGTTTTGGAAAGTAGTTAATTTAGACTTGTGGATTTCAATTATAATGGCAGTAGTGACGACTAGTATAATCTCTATTGCTTTGTATCCGCTTATTAAAAAATATCTTGAATTAGAAGATTACTTACTAATAAGTCTAGTGCTTGCGTTTCTTATAATTGAAGAGACAGTTAATAAAATATATCCTATTGAAACAGGTGTGTATTTGCCAACCTTGATCTCAACTGAGGTGCTAAAACTCGGATATGTGACTATACAGTTTCAATATATTTTCATATCAATATTATCACTTTTATCATTTATTATATATGTATTACTACTTAAATTCACTAAGTTTGGACTTATTATAAGAGCCGTAAGCCAGGACTTGAGTACTTCAAGGCTGTTTGGAATAAACGTGAACCTCGTATATGCCGTATCCCTGGGACTTGCTACAGTAGCTCCGTCAGTGTTGGTAATCTTCTACTCTCCACTAACTAGGATTGATCCGTTTATGGGCTTTCCGCTATTTATAACGGCGTTACAAGTAGCCGTTTTGGGCGGCTTGGGGAATTTAAAAGGCACATTAATAGCCGCCTACGTTATTGGGTACATTCACGCCATTGTGGGATTTTTAATAGATCCGCGGGCAATGAATTTGGCATCTTTGGTTGCTATTATCCTCATATTGCTGTTTAAACCTAGAGGGCTTGCAAGGGCGGAGAGCATATGGTAATTGGCTTAAAGAGGAAAGAGAGACGCGGACGTTTAATACTTGAGATTCAAATCGGGAAAAGTGTTCGTAGATTTGAGTGGACTATAGAGCCTCGTTATTGGAGAAATCCAATTATAGCGTTTTTAATATGGGCATCGCTTCCTTTGATTCTATGGAGCGCCGGTTATTACTCTATTTTATCGACGTTAGTTTTTGCAAATGTTTTATCAATAATAGCGGTGGCTTATAGTCTACGAGTTATAGGAACAGGCAGGCTTGATTTCGGACCTACTTTTTTCGTAGCTATGGGTGGGTATGTGGCTGCTCTTTTTTCAAAGTGGTATGGTCTCTCCCCGTGGGAGACATTTTTCCTATCTTTTTTAATTGGCATGGTGCTAGGGGCATTACTAAGTCCAATTGTTGTTATCTCTAAGGGGATTTACTACACGCTTATTACTTTTATACTGCCCTTTGTGTTATATGAGATAACATATTGGCGTTCAGACATTTTCGGCGCTGAAACTGGGATACCCGGTGTGCCGCCGCTTCTTCCAATAATTAACCCGGTGATGGCAGAGTTATCATACTTTTATTTTTCAGTTGCTATAGTCATTTTATATACATTTATTGTAGATAAAATATTACGTTCAAAATATGGTTTAATGATGGGCGTATTAAATGAAGATGAAGAAATAGCTAACATGTATGGCATAAATACTAATTTAATTAAAGTAATCATTTTTATTGTGACAAGTGGTATGATAAGTGTTGCTGGATGGTTTCTTGCCCACTATTATATGTCTTTTACTGGCGTCTTATACCTCTCGCCTGAGTTTTTAACTCTCACACTTATGGCGGCAGTTCTTGGGGGCAAAGGGGCTGTATACGGCGCAGTAATTGGATCATATTTTGTAGTTGGTTTAAGGGAGTTTACTAGAATGTGGTTAGGTGGCTATTCAACAATAGTGTTTTACGCTTCGGTGTTAATGTTGCTATTGGTTCTCCCAGAGGGATTGTGGGGGCTTTATAGGAAGCGTAGATATAGAGAATATGTACCTACTATAAAAGTTAGGAGGAAAACTTAAATATATTTTATGAATTACTCTTAATGGTTAGAACTAAGGATCAATTTTTAAAAGATGTAGCAAATAGAAAACGCGAAATTTATTTCAGAGGCAGGCGATTATCTACGGTTCTTGAAGACGAGGATTTAAAATACGCTGCATACCATACAGCAAGGTTATTTGATTATCCTAAAAGGACTTATTTTGATGAGTCTCTTAATCTTGAAATTAGTAAATACTATAAAATTCCTCGGAGTAGTCATGATTTATTAGAAAGACATTTATTAATTTATGATAATACAATTTTCGGTTATGGCTTATTTAATATTTCTCAAGCTATCGGTAGCGATGCGCTATTTGCTTTATTAATTGTATCTAAAATGATAGATAAAAAATACGGCACTGATTATTACTCACGTGTGTGGAGATATTATCAAGATGTTGTTAGGGGGGACTTGACAATCGCTGTTGCTCAGACTGATGTCAAAGGGCATAGGAAAAAGAGACCGTTTGAGCAACCGGACCCAGATCTGTATCTCCGAGTAGTTGAGACCAAGAGCAATGGGATTGTGGTTAGGGGAGCGAAGGCGCATACTACTCACTCCGTGGCTGTGGACGAAATTATTGTACTGCCTACTCGCGCCATGAGCCCTAATGATAAGAACTACGCTGTTGCATTCGCCATACCGGTTGATACACCAGGTTTAAAGCTCATTGTAAGGGAGACGGGTAGAGTCAGCAGGACATATATAGGGAGGAAAGAGGGCGTTGAGCCCGAGACATTGACTGTGTTTGACGATGTTTTTGTTCCATGGGATAGGGTATTTATGTATGGCGAGTATGACTATGCCGGACTTTTGGCTATAACCTTTGCCACATATCACAGATTTACCGCCGTTTCCTACAGGGCGGCTTTGGCTAATCTCTATTTGGGCGCAGCCTATAAAATGGCCGAGGCTAATGGCGTTTTAGACGCCAAGCATATTAGAGATGATATTCTTGAAATCGTTATTTACAAGGAGATTCAGAGAATGGGAGCGCTCGCCGCAGCTATGTATCCGTTAATCCAAGAAGGAATAGCGATCCCTAATCCTGTATACACCAATATTGCAAAGCTTTACTCCAATTCTAAGTTTAGTGACGTCTTAAAAGCGGTTGTTGATGTGGCTGGAGGGATTATCGCGACGTTCCCAACGTACGAAGATCTTCAAAATGAAATTACTAGAAAATATGTGTCAAAGTATATGCAAGCGGCTATAGATGGAGAGAGGAGAATTAAACTAATAGAGCTCTTAAGAGATCTCGTAGTGATTGGCGGGGGATGGTATCTAACCACTATGATGCACGCCGAGGGCTCAATGGAGGCCAGTAAGTTGGAACTATTCAGAAGTTATGACTATAAAGAGGCGCTTGAGTTAGTCGAAAGATTGCTGGAAGAGTAATTATAACATCCAGAGCAGTCCCTCGCTTCCTTTTTTCACAAGCTTTGAGTCTATTTCTTTATTTAATACCGTGTAAAGATATATCTTGCTAAGAGCCGCGGCCCATTCCTCGCCCTGTTTTTCAGCCCACTCTTGGTAATATGTGGCGGTAGCAATATGGCCAAGGAGAGATAATAGTTTTTTAGCGTGGAGTTCAACTCCATCTTCTAAGGCATAGTTGGCTAGTTCTTTTACGTTATCTAACGCCGCGGAGAGTTTGTGTCTCGCCGCGTCGTCTTTGAGGCTGTTAATTCTAACTGCTAGCTCTTCTAGCATCGCCTTGCCTGCCTCTTTTCTATAAAACGCCTCTGCCATGTCCAATGACTGTATGTTGCTTGTTCCTTCCCAAATTGCCGTGACTAGGGCGTCTCTGTGGATTTTAGCCATGGGGAACTCCTCTAGGAAGCCTATACCTCCCATGAGCTCCATAGCATATCTTGTAATGTCTATAGAGACCCATGCGGCCATGTTTTTTACAATGTGCGTAAGGAGTCTTGCATAGTGGTAAGCAGATGAATATGGCGGTTTTTCTCTCGGCGCTATGTCGCTGAATATTTTTGCTGAGATTAATGTTAGGAGTAGAGTTGCCTGGAGCTTAGCCTCCATTTCCACAAGATCGCGTAGGTAAAGAGGGTGTTCTATTAGCCTCTTGCCGAAGGCCCTCCTCTCGTTTCCATAGAGATATGCCTCCCACAGGGCCTTCCTGGCCAGGCCGAGGCCTGCCGTGGAGTTGTCTATTCTAGCTATGGTGAGTATTTCCAGCGCTATGTATATTCCACTGTCTATAGTGCCGAGGAGGTAGGCCTCGGTGTCTGTTAACTCTACTTCACCAGTTGGAACAGTGACCGTGCCGAGTTTATCTTTGAGTCTTAAGATCTTCCAATTGGGCTGGCCGTTTGTTTTATAGGCGGGGGCGAAAAAGGCCGCTACGCCCTTAGCACCCGGTCTTGGAGGCGCCGGTTTGGCAGTTATAATAGCGGCGTCTGCTAAGCCTACATTACTAGTGAAGTATTTTATCCCTCGTAGTCTCCACTTGCCGTCTGTTCTTAATTCCGCGAGGGTCTCTAAATTGCCTAGGTCGCTCCCAGCTTGAACCTCTGTGTAGAAAGTGGCACCCATCCAAGGCCTCTCCTTCCGCAAAAAATTGGGTAAGTACAGCGTCTTGGCCTCCTCATCGCCATATTTTGCTAAGCCATACGCCGTCTGTTCCGTTACTGTGATAGAACAGAAAAACCCGGCGTCTGAGATCAAGTAACCCGAGACAAAGTGGTATAATAAATCTGCCTCGCCTGTAATAGTCTTTGCCACTACGCCATATCTCAACAGATCGTATAGCGTTTGGAGGTGGCTTGAGGATACTTCCACGTAGTTTATTTCCTCTCCCTTCACGCTCCACCTCTTTAAAACAGGCCTTGCGTAGTGGTCAACGTAGTATGCCTCTTCTATCATTTTTGAAGAGACGTAACTCCCCAGCAACGACAAGTCGTTGTCGCTTTTAAAACCGATGTATTTTAAAAATAATTGTAGTGGCAAATCTTGGTCGTAATAATTTTTGCCAGCGCTTAGCCAGAGGTTTTTAAACATGATGTTTTTCGCGTCACAAAAATTAAAATATTTTTAGAGCATTTACAGTGTAGCTGGCAGTACTGTTACGGCTCTTCTGGCTCCAGCCCTTCTTAATTCTCTGTCGTAAGTGGCTAGGGCTAAGCCTCTATTAAACGCGGAGGCTAGAATAATGTAGTCGTTTATATTAGAGGGCTTGGCGCCGTCCTCTGCTGCCATTCTTATCCCAGCTGCCAAATCGCTGAGATTTTCGCAAATTACATGTATATTCTTTTCCGATAGTAGC
>WUQU01000384.1 GCA_009889605.1 Candidatus Bathyarchaeota archaeon
AATAATTTAAAATTACCAATGACATATATAAGCTACGCATCTATAACGGCTTCCCTGCTCTCTATGTTATTTTATACGCTATGGGGCAAACTTGCAGATGAGTTCGGGCACAAAAGTGTGCTTATAACTGGTTTGGCAATAGTATCCATGACACCAGCGATTTGGATTTTGATGAATGAACGTGATTGGATATTGGCTCTTACGCTCGATGCTATACTGTCTGGGGTTGGATGGGCTGCTGTTAACCTTTCAATTATCACTTTACCGATGGAAACAGCTTCGACTAGCTCACCGATGTACTTTGCTGTTTTCTCGGCACTTGGTGGATTAGGTGGTATGCTTGGGTCAATGATTGGTGGGCCTATTGCGAGAATGTTCAACCATTTTGATTTTTACATTGGAGAGTTTCATATTTTCGGACTACAGATATTCTTTATCATTGAAAGTATACTCAGATATCTAACTATACCACTCTTTGCAAAGATAACGACTAAAAAGTATGTCACACCTTCAACTTTGTTCATGAACGCTATATCGATTCTCTCAGAACGCCAAGCAATAATGATACATGAAGGAACAAGATCAGAGGTTGTTATTGGAAGGAAAAGGGTCAACAGATGGTGGTGAATGGACAAAACAAAAGCTGGGATTGATCCCAGCTTTTTTGATATTTCTTATTACTGTTTTTATTCCTTTTCAACCTTCACTGATTCAGCATATTGTTCCACTTCTGAGATTACTCCATTCTCAAAAACTATCTTTGGTGAAGGAATACCGTTGAAGTTTGTGGCATATTCTGAAGTGTATGCGCCTGTCGCATGGAAGTAAACAAGATCATCTATTGTGATGCTTTTCGGCAACTGAGCGTCATAGTACATAACATCAACACTATCACATGTCGGACCTGCTAAAACAAATGTTTCCAATTCCTCGTCTTCTTTGCCATCAACTGTTATTCTGTATCTGATGTTTTGAATAGTTTCTGTCAAGCCATGGAATACACCTGCGTCAAGATAAAGCCATTTTTCCTCACTTTTTTGGCTTCTGAGTATAACTCTTGTAATCATTATACCCGCATTTCCAACCATCGATCTTCCAGGCTCAACTATTACTGTTATATTATCTCCAAGATACTCTTCAACTGCCTCGTTTATAACCTTTGCAATATCTTTCACCGCCGGAATACTTCTTACGTACTTGACTGGCATTCCACCACCAGTATTTATCATTGTCATCTTCACACCAAACTCTTTTGCTTCCTCAAAAACGATCGCCGCTTCCCTAATAGCCGTGCGCCAGTTTTCTGGGTTGTAGTTTTGCGAACCAACGTGGAAACTCAAACCGA
>WUQU01000385.1 GCA_009889605.1 Candidatus Bathyarchaeota archaeon
AATAATACTGTTAAATAAATCTGATCTGGCTAATGAGGAACTTAATAAAGAATGGCAAAAGGAGATATCAAAATATTTTCCGGTAATTCTCGTAAACAAGAATACCGATAGAAGGAACATAATCCGCCTTATTAAAAGTGTTCCGGTAAAATCTCCAAATCCAAGAATAGTGGTTGTCGGGGTGCCAAACGTTGGAAAATCTACCATAATAAACAAGATAATCGGACGGCACAAAGCAAAGACGGGAGCACAGCCTGGAGTTACTCGTGGAGTTCAGTGGATAATGGTGGATGGGTTTACAGTTCTTGACTCTCCGGGGATTCTTTTTTCTGAAGTTTTTTCAAAGGATATTGCAGCTAAACTGCTTCTAATAGGTTCTGTTCCTGTTGAGAATGTCACAGATGAGATATATAATCGTGCTTTTGCAATATATGCCGAGGTAGCAAATGTTGGGGAAGATATGGATATATATTTGAGAAACTTCGGAAAACAGCGTGGATTCTTGAAAAAGGGTGGAGAAGTTGATATTGAAAGAGCTAAGAATCTGTTTTTCAAAGAACTTTCCGAAGGTAAGTTCGGAAGGTTTACATACGATGTTGACATCAGCAAATTCGAGGAGGTGCTTTAAATGGTCGACGTAAGGATAGTTAACTCTGTTTTGGCTTCTGCGCAAGGAACATATGAAGCGGTGTTGCAGATGCAAGCTCAATTTGGTAAGCCACAAGCAGTTAAGGATATAACCCCTAAGTACAATATAGTTACAGTCATAGGTTTCCTTGGTGATATTGAAGGTAATTTTGTCTATTCATTTAGCGAGACGACAGCGTTAAACATAGTTTCTAAGATGATGGGAATGGAATATAATACTTTAGATGAGCTTGCTCTAAGTGCAATAGGGGAGCTTGGTAACATGACTTCAGGCAGTATAGCAATGAACCTTGAAAAGCTCGGCTACAAGATCGACATTACGCCACCAACGGTAATTACAGGTAAAGATATGAGGATTACTGCTGAAGGGTTAATAATTAGACTTCCAGTTTCGCTATTTGATACAGAGGATTTAGAACTTCACATTGCTATACGAGGAGG
>WUQU01000386.1 GCA_009889605.1 Candidatus Bathyarchaeota archaeon
AATATAGATTGTTGCCCTATAAAACTTGGGATGCTTTTTTGCGAGGTGAGATTGGATGGATGATGAAAAGAAATCAACAGTGTTGGTAATTGATGACGATGCGCTCGTGAGAAATTATATTTCATCGGTTCTTAAAAAATTTCACATCGCGGTTGAAACCGCTGAGAATGGTGAGGAAGGATACAACATATTTACACCCTGGCCAATGTAAAATCTAAGTGAACAGAACTGTGTATAGCTTCGGTTGTTTCTTCAGCATCCCTATCAAGTATGTTAACTCCTGCCCAATTAACCTTATCGTTAACTTCGTAAACAACGTCGCTTTGTTTATCTTCTCTATCACTAATCCCAGTTTCAACCTTTCAAAATAGTACTCTATCTCCCACCTCTTCCTGTATATCGCCCTCATCAGCTCACTTTTCATGAATTCTTCACCAGCTTTTCCCCTCGGCCTGATTATCTTTTCTCCTTCCCCTTCTGCCCTGAACTTTTTAACGTGATATCCCCTGTCTCCTATTATTAAACTACCTTTGCACCCTTTCGTCATTTCTATCCCTACGTCCCATTCTCGCCTCTCACTTACCTCGAAGTCCACTACTACTTTCTCTTTGCTGTTGTACAACGCATGCAATCTCTCTTTCTTATTTCTCAACTCGCTCGAATCTATCGCAAGTATGCTCCCTGCTACCTTCTTCATTATTCCTGATATCTTCGCTTTGTCTATATATTTCATCCGATACGTTAACGTCTGCCGAGTTGGTAACTTGTATGGATAATAGATATTCCCTCTCTTGACTTCATCGTAGAACTCCCTCACATACTGACATTTCGTCAAACACATTGCAATGATGACTCTTAATATGTCTAAATCCGAATATTTCCTCGTAAACATCCTCCTTGACCTCTTAAAGACAATTTTCGCAATAGCTTCTAATGATTTTTCTGGTATAATAACTTTGATCACGGGGAACTGTGCCTCCTTTCGTATTGATTGGTGTTCGATACAATTTTGGCACGGTTCCCCCTTTTTGTTAACTCTCTTTTTTATTTGTTAACTCATCCCTCCAATTTCACATCCCACTTTGGCCAGGGTC
>WUQU01000387.1 GCA_009889605.1 Candidatus Bathyarchaeota archaeon
GGGCAGGTCTGCCTTTACAATCAAAGACTACAAGCAGAAGCTTGAGTATCTAGCTAAGAAAACCGACCTCTTAGAGCCTGAAACAGTCAAAGAGTTCCTAGCAAAGTCCAACATGAGCGAAACTTCAAAACATAATTACGCGACAGTCCTTAAGGGATTCTATGACTATTTCGGAATTATATGGAAGCAACCAGAATATAAAGTATCATGTAAAATTCCCTTTGTCCCTGCGGAGCGGGAGCTTGACTTACTAATAGCGAATTCCAGTAAAACCCTTTCAGCTTTACTTCAACTGTTAAAGGAAACTGGCATGAGGGTCGGTGAGGCTTTAAAGCTTAAATGGACAGATATAGACTTTGAAAGGCGAACAGTCCGCATTACTCCAGAAAAAGGAAGCCTTCCAAGAATACTCCCACTAAGTGAAACAGTCATAATGATGCTAAATAGACTTCCAAAGAAAAGCGATAAAATCTTTCCATCGATAAATGTGGCGCAAACAACGTTTTACAGACGCAGAAAACAATTAGCCCTTAAGCTTAGCAATCCAAGCCTTCTAAAAATTGGCTTTCACTCGTTCAGGCATTTGAAAGGCACCATGGAATACCATAAAACCAAAGACATAATCCACGTTAAAGAGCTGCTAGGACACAGAAATATTCAAAATACATTAGTCTATATAACAATAGAAAAAGCAATATTCCAAGGCACAAACGAGGAATTCCATGTCAAGACGGCCAAAACGGTTGAAGAGGCGTGTAGACTCGTAGAGGTTGGCTTTGAATACGTTTGCGACATGGATGGAGTCAAAATATTTAGAAAGAGGAAATGATAAAACTATGAAGTGCGAAGGGTGTTAGGCATGTCGGAGAGAATGTGTGTAATAATAATTGATATGCTGAACGATTTTGTTACTGGCAATTTGAAATGTGACCGCGCCGCAAAAATAGTTCCAAACTTGAAAAGGCTTGTGGAAGCTGCCCGGAGACATGGCGTCCCAGTCATTTACAGTAATGACGCTCACTATCCTCATGACGTGGAAGTGGTTCAAAAATGGGGGAAACACGCTATAAAAGGAACTAAGGGTGCCGAGGTAATTCCTGAGCTTAAGCCTACTGAGAAAGACTTTATCGTGGAAAAAAGAACCTACAGCGGCTTTTACGAAACCGGCCTGGACTCGCTGCTTAGAAGCCTCTACGACGGAGAAGGTGTAAAAACAGTAATTCTCGGCGGGTTGCATACCAATATATGTGTGAGGCACACGGCTGCAGACGCCTTCTTCAGAGGATACAAAATAATAATAGCAAAAGACGGTGTTGACTCTTTCACTCAAGAAGACCACGAACAAGGACTAAAGTATTTAGAATATGTCTACAATGCTAAAATAATGAGCGTTGACGAAATCATAAAAGAAATGGGCAAACAGCGTTAATCAATGTTCCTGGCGCCCTCTAAATTTTCCATTTTTGTATAAAAATGAAAGTTTAACTTGTAATAGACGGAAAAGTTTAAAGCAGATGCTTTCACATTACTGAAAATCATGGGGATGATGGAACATCTTATTTTCTACCTTCTCTCCTTTCTCCCCCGAGGAAATTCCACCCTCCACAAAACAACTTATGGCATAAAACCTTTACATGTGTAAATGCAGAATGATTGATTAGTAAAATTTAAAGTTACGAAGTCAGAATAAAATCTTGTTAGTGCTGGGGTTTGGGAATGGCGAAAGTTTTAGTGGTTTACGATTCCAAAACTGGGAACACGGAAAAGATGGCTTTTGCAGTGGCTGAAGGTGCAAAACAAGTAGGCGGGGTTGAAGTGGTTGTTAAAAAGGTTGACCAGACAAGCCTCGAAGATTTAGTTGATGCAGACGGAATCATAATGGGTTCGCCGACCTATTTTGGGCAAATGTCCGCCAAACTAAAAGCGTTAATAGACAATTCTGTTGAAATCCACGGAAAACTTGAGGGTAAAGTGGGCGCAGCTTTTACAAGTTCTGGTGGGACAGCAACAGGCGCAGAAACAACCCTACTATCCATACTGCAAACAATGCTCGCGCACGGCATGGTAGTGTATGGAAGAGCCGACGACAAACATTATGGTGTGGCTGCTGTGGAGAACCCTGATGAAGAGGCACTTGAATACTGCTGCGAACTTGGAAAAAGAACGGCAAGCTTGGTCATAAAGTTAAAATCCCATTAAATATCGGCGACTTTTGCTGTAAAGTTGTCAACTTTAAAAAGGCAGTATTGCCACTTCCTTTTTACGAGGTTGCTGCCTGAATTTTTGCGTTATTTTTGCTTAAAATGTGGGCCCGGCCGGATTTGAACCGGCGACCAACAGGTTATGAGCCTGTCGCTCTAACCTAGCTGAGCTACGGGCCCCCCTTCACAGCGAGCCCATTTAATTATTCGTTTTGCCATTCGATTTAAGCGTTTTCCAGTTTTTATGTTTTATCAAAACAATTATTAAGGGCTGTGTGGGAAAATTTAGGACTATGGAAGAGTTTAAGGCTTTAGAATTGAAAGTTTTCACCATGCCCAGTTGTTCAGTTTGCCCAGCGGCTAAAAACATCGCTTTTGAAGTGGCGCAGAAGTGCGGTTTAGCCTACCGTGAGGTGAATATGAACACCAAAGAGGGATTGGAAGAGGGGTTAGCCTATCAGATTATGAGTGCGCCCAGCATTGCCTTAAACGACGAGGTCATCGTCAGAGGGCATCTTATTTCTAAGGAGCGGCTTGAAGAGGAAGTGCGAAAGAGGATTGAAAAGTGGATGGTCCGAGCCTCTGTCGGGAAGGGTTGAAACCTTTTGTCTGAAGTTAAAAAGCTTTTTTGGCTTTCCATTACGCTGAAAAGATTAAAACAAATCTCATAGTAGGTTCAACGCTTCTAGAGTTTTTAGGCGGTTTAGGCGAAGCAGAAATTGCAGGCGCTGAAAAACTGTTAATCGCATATTTCAACGCTTTAATAATGGAGGTTAACATAGCGGCTAACGCTTCCCAAATTGAAGGTTTCCGTAATATAGCCGCAAAGCTTAACGATGCTGTTGAGCAGATACAACGGCACAATTATGCCGCTTCTGAGAGGCTTGTATCCGAAGCTATATCCATAACAACCACTCAGGGAAGCGGGGCAGCGCAAACACTTAAAGATAAAGGGTTGATCTAGCGGTTCATCCGCTCAAAATGGTAAAGGTATTCTTGAGCGTAGCCCGCATACCTTCCAAAATATTTTCGTCCAAAAAAGCTTAGCCTCTCATAATCCGCTTTAGTTAACGATTTTTTGAGCGAAACTTTATCTGTGAAACTTTTTTCGAAATGGTTTGCATAATGGTTTAGGATTACCCGTTTTATCCATACATCCACAGGGAAAGCCTCCAGTTTTTCAAGGGCGAAAAGCGCGACGCAGTCTGCCACTTTTAAGCCTACTCCTTTAAGTGTTAGCAGCATTTCTCTAGCTTTCTCGTAGCTTTCTTTTTTGAGGCTTTCAACATCGAATTCGCCGTTGGAAACCTTTTTAGCAGTTTCAGAAATGTATTTCGCCCTGTAACCTAAACCGCATTCAGCCAGTTCTTTTAGGCTTGTATCCGCCAGTTTCTCGGCTGTTGGAAAAGTGTAAAACGTATAACCGTCTAAAACTGTGGGTTCTCCAAACTTTCTTGAAAGATTAGACAGCATGCGCTTTATTGCTGGTATATTCTTGTAGGTTGCACACATGTAAGAGATGAGGCACTCCCACGGGTCTTGACGTAGAATGCGCAAGCCTCTGAGGGCTTTAACCGCTTCTTCGATATGCTTGTCTTTGGCAATTTCAGTTAGTATTAAGGGCAAATCGTCTTTAAGCCCAAAATACTCTTTCACAAAATCGGGATTGACGTTTTCAAACTCAAGAGTGCCGCCGTCCTGCTTAACTTTTAACACTTTATCTTTGACAACGCCGTACCACCATTCGCCCAGCTTTTCCCATCTGAAGGCTTGTCCACAGCAGAGGGTTAACTCCAAATTGAAGGGCTGAAAATGTTCCAAAAAAACTCTCATAAGGGGCTCGCCTCTTATTCCTTTTCCATAAACTTGTCCGGGGTCGGCGCCTCAAGCGGTAAGCCTTTTCTTTTGCGTATTTGCCTAACCGTTTCTACAGCGATGGGCTCTGGAACTTTTTCCCAGTGGCTAAAGGCGCATTGCCAAAAGGCATGGCCTGAAGTGGCTGAACGCATTTCAGCAGCTAACCCTAAAGTTTCTGCAACTGGAATATATCCTCGGATCATGGCTAAGGTGCCCTTATATTCTGAGGACAGTATTTTGCCCCTTTTCCGCGTTATTATGTTGGAGCATTCGCCTATCCACTGGGTTGGAACAGATACTTCAATTTTGTAGACAGGTTCAAGAAGCACGGGTTTCGCGGTCAAGAAAGAGCCTAATATGGCGCGGCGTATTGCTGGCGTGATTTGGGCTGGGCCGCGGTGCACTGGGTTCTCGTGGATTTTGGCGTCTACAATTTTGACTTTTACCCCTCTTAATGGTTCTTCACATAAGGGTCCAGCTTTACATGCCCATTTGAAACCGGCAATAACCGCTTCCACTGTGTCTTGAAGATGTTGTATGTTCTTCGTTAAGTCTACAAGCATGTTCCTATGCTTTTCTAAGGCCAAAATGTTTTGCGCTTCTTCTGCGGGTAGACCCGTCTCTCTGGATAAGAGTTTTTCCATTTGTTTTCTTTCAGTTTCCTCGGAGATTATGCCCTTCTCGATGAGGTTTATGACTTTTTCTTCTAGAGGTTCTACGGTTACCCAAAGTTTGTTGTGTTTGTGGGGGCTTTCCGCTGTTGCTGTGGCGCCTTTTTCGGCGACGCTTTCTCTGTAAACCGCCATGGGTTTAGATGTTAGAAGTTCTATTCCACCACTGTAGTTTTTGAGGAATTTTGCTGCAATTTCCAAGTGAAGTTCTCCCAGTCCACTGAGTAAGTATTCGCCAGTTTCCGTGTTTATAGTGGCCACCAGATTTGGGTCTTCTATGGAAAGCCTTTTCATGGCTTCAATTAAGCTGGGCAGTTCCCTAGGGTTTTTGGGCTCTACAGCGATGGTTATTATGGGTTCTAAAACGTATTTTATGGGTTCAAAGGGAACCATAACTCCTTTATGGGATGAACTTACAAGGGTTTCACCTGCCCTTGCCCCTTCTAAGCCTGGTAAGGCTGCTATGTTTCCTGCAGTTATCTGGTCTACGTTTTCTCTAAAGGCGCCTATATACACGGAAACCTGCTGAACCTTACAGTCTTTTGCCATATTTACCAGGTAAACGTTGTCTCCCTCTTTAACTGAGCCTGAAAAAAGCCTTCCAGTGGCGATTAACCCTGCTTCGGGATCCATTTGGACGGTAGTTATGCCCATAACTGTGGGGCCGTTGTCGTCGCAGTTTGCCATGGCTTGGCCTATTTCAGAGTTTAAGTTGCCCTTCCATATTCGCGGGATCCTATATTTTTGGGCTTCAATGGGGCTTGGGACATTTCTGACAACCATGTCTAGGATTGCGTTGTGAAGCGGGATCATTTTTGAAAGGTCTTGGCATGCTTCTTTTTTGTAGGCCTCTATTATGTCGCTGAATTTTATTCCTTTTTCCCTAGCTGTTTTGAGGGTGAAACCCCAATGGTGTAAAGCTGAGCCGAAGGCTACTGTTTCATTTTGGGGGTCAACTTTCCACTTTTCCTTGAACTCTGGCTCGCCGTAAACTTCAATTAAAATGTTAAAGTCTCGTATAATGCGCGCCAGTTTTTCTTGAATTTCAACTGAAGATAGTTTAAGTTCCTTTATTAGGCGGTCAACCTTGTTTATGAATAGAACGGGTTTAACTCTTTCTTCTAGGGCTTGGCGGGTTACAGTTTCAGTTTGAGCCATTATTTCTTCAACGGCGTCCACAACAACCACTGCACCGTCTATAACCCTTAAAGCCCTTGTAACCTTGCCAGCGAAGTCCACGTGGCCCGGTGTGTCTACAAGGTTTATTACGTATGGGCGGCCTTCCACCTCGTGGAGCAGCGGTATGTTCGCAGTTTTTATGGTTATTCCACGTTTTTGCTCCTCTTCCAAATAGTCGAGAACTCGTGCTTTTCCCGCTATTTTAGGCGAGAGCAGCCCAGCTCCAGCTAAAAGCGAGTCTGTCATGGTTGTTTTTCCATGGTCTATGTGGGCGATTATGCCTACGTTGCGTATCTGCTCTTTTTTACTCATCAGTTTAATGATTTCAGTGGTTTGCCTAAACCTTGGCAAGGTTAGAATTCTCCCAGAGTCTAATTATTGTAACTCTTTTTATTAGAATATACGCTTAAAAGACAAGCCATATTATGCAGCTTAACGTCGGTTGGGATGCAAAAAGTTAATATGACGCATTTTTCACTTCCATGTAGCCTATCTTGAGTGAAATCTGCAATGCGTTTGAAAAACCGAAAATTCAATTTAAAATTCCATTTAAAAGAGGCGTTTATCAAAGTGGTGAGGTTTAACTATGGGACGTTATAGACAAGTTGAAGATATAGTTAAGCTGATGAATAATCCTGAAAGGATACGGAACACAAGTATAATCGCTCATGTGGACCATGGAAAAACAACCCTTTCAGACAGCCTTTTGGCGGCTGCCGGCATTATAAGCGAGCAGGTCGCTGGACAGAAGCTTTTCCTAGACTCTTGGGAGCTTGAACAGAAAAGGCAGATGACTGTTTTCGCCTCCAACATAAGCCTAGCCCACGAGTATAAAGGCGTAGAATACCTCATAAACCTCATAGACACGCCTGGACACATAGACTTCAGCGGAGCCGTAACCCGAAGCCTCCGCGCCGTGGACGGAGCCCTTGTCGTCGTCGACGCTGTGGAAGGTCCGATGACACAAACAGAAACCGTCTTGATGCAGGCGCTCCGTGAAAGAGTCAAACCAATCCTGTTTATAAACAAGGTTGACCGCCTCATAAAAGAGATTAAGCTTACCCCTGAAGAGATACAGCGGAAATTTGCAAAAATAATTGTTAGGATAAACTCTATTATCGAGAAATATGCGCCTCCAGAGCATAAAAAGGACTGGCAGGTTAAAGTTGAAGACGGGCGAGTGGCTTTCGGCTCAGCCCTGCACAAGTGGGGTTTAAACCTGCCCCACATGAAGGCGAATGGCATAACTTTCAAAGATATTATTGACGCTTACACCGGTGAACCTGAAGACATTGGAAAGAAGGTTGAAGCCCTAAGCAAGAAGGCGCCCCTATATGAGCCTATCCTGGACATGTTCTGTGAGCATCTTCCAAACCCGCTGCAAGCCCAGCCATACAGGCAGAGCCAAATCTGGCCTGGAGACCCAAACAGTCCCGTGGGCAAAGCTATGGCCAGCGTTGACCCTAATGGGCCTCTGCTTATGTGTGTAACAACCATTGAGGTTGACCCGCACAGCGGCGTCGTCGCCATCGGAAGGGTTTTCAGCGGCACTGTTGCGAGGGGCAAAACTGTTCGTCTTGTAACCAGCCGCCAGAAAGGCACAATACAGCAGGTTTACATGAGTATGGCTGCAGACCGAGTTATAGTGGAAAAGGTTCCCGCTGGGAACATTGCGGCGCTTTCAGGGCTTCCATCCATTCATGTTGGCGAAACCATCGCGGAGGAAGGTGTTGAAACCCAGCCTTTCGAAGGATTGAAGTATGTTTCAGACCCCGTGGTGACCGTGGCTGTTGAGCCGGAAGACGTTAAAGACCTGCCGCTTTTCGACAAGGTTATTCATAAGATTACCCTTGAAGACCCTAACCTGCATTTTAGAATAGACAAGGAAAGCGGGCAATACCTGCTTAGCGGTATGGGCGAGCTTCACCTTGAGGTTACCGCCTACCGTATGCAGGAGGCTGGCTTGAAAGTTAAAGTCAGCAAGCCAATTGTGATTTACCGTGAAACCATAAGCCGCAGTTATAAAGGACCGCCGATAATGGGTAAAAGCCCCAACAAACACAACAAGCTTTGGGTAACTGTTGAGAAGCTTTCAGACGATGTCATAGAAGCCATAAAATCTGGAAGAATCTCTGAAATGCAAACCCGCGACGAAAGACAGAAGATTCTAACAAAGGAGTTCGGCTGGTCCACTGAAGACGCGCGCAACGTAATCGCCATCGAAGGCACAAACGTGCTTGTCAACCGCATAAAGGGGAGACAATACGTGGAAGAAGTCTTAGACCATATAAAGTCCGGGTTCCGAGAAGCTGTCTACTCATGTGTTTTGGCGAAAGAGCCAGCCTATGGGTTGAAAGTTAACCTTGAAGATATCTTGGTTCACGAGGATCCGGTGCACCGCGGTCCAGCACAGATACTTCCCATGACTTGGCGTCCCATTTGGTGTGCCTTCCTACTGAGCGAGCCGAAGCTTTTAGAACCAATAATGAGTTTCGAATGCAAGGTTCCCAACGAGTTCGTAAGCCCAGTCATATCCCTAATCCAGAAGCGCCGAGGCAGAATCTTGGACATGGTGAACGAGGAGGACATGGTTATAGTTAAGGCTGAGCTTCCAGTTTCAGAATCCTTCGGAATAGCTGACGAACTGCGCTCTTCAACGCAGGGCAGAGCTTTCTGGGCGACGCAGTTTAGCCGTTGGGCTCCAGTGCCAGAATCAATGCAAGCCGACGTCATAAGACAGATTCGCGAACGTAGAGGCTTAAGTCCAACGCCGCCGAAAGCTGAAGAATTCTTCGAAGAAGAATAAACGCTCTCCTTTTACCTTTTTTTCCCAAGCTTTCTCCATTTTTGCAGCGTAGTTTTTAAGCTGTTTTAAATGCGTATAATTTAGTGTGCTGATGGTGGAATGGGCTTTAGAGGTTTGGTGGTTTCTATTGAGAAGCTTTGCGAAGAGCCTTTCGCTTCTATAGTTTGCTATCCGAAAGCCTCCGAAGGAGAAATGCTGAAACGTTTAAAAGAGCTGGAAAGGCTTGGCGTTAAAGCCCTAGAGTTTAGCGGAGAAAAACAAGTCTTCAATGTGCCGGTTTTGGGTAAGGGCTGCGTCGGCATGGTTGTATTGGCTTATACAGAAAGCGGGAAAATTGCCCTAAAAATTCGGCGTGTTGACGCTGATCGTGCCGGAATGCAGCGTGAAGCCGAAATGCTCGATGTGGCTAATGGGGTAAATGTTGGGCCGAAGCTTTTAGGCGTTAGCAACAATTTCCTCTTAATGCAGTTTATAGACGGCGACTTGCTTCCGAAATGGCTGGAAAAACATAAGGGGAAAAAGCGTTTAAAAGAGGTTTTGAGGGATGTTTTGGAGCAGTGTTGGCGGCTGGACAATGCTGGTCTAGACCATGGAGAGTTAAGCCATGCCCCAAAACATGTGTTGGTCAATTGCGAAAACAAGGCCTTTATAGTGGATTTTGAAACTGCAAGCCTAAACCGTAAACCGTCAAACGTGACTTCAATCGCCCAATTCCTATTTATCAGCGGTGCAATTGCAGAACAAATAACCAGAAAACTTGGCGCGAAAAACAAAAACGCCTTAATTGAAGCTTTAAAGCGCTACAAGCTTGATAGGAACCGCCTAAACTTTGAACAGATATTAGAGGTTTGCAGCCTTTTTTAAACAACGTAGTCCATTTTCGGTTCAGTGCTCTGCCAGCTGTTTTCAATGTTTTCAAGTTTCAGTTCTCTTAAAAGCTTGGAAAGGTCAATCCATGTTTCCACTTGCAACTGTCTTGCAACCCTCCGCTTTTCGTAAAGCAGCGGGATAAAGTCTATGAAAAGCCAACCGTAGGATTCCGCCAAGCCTATTTCCCCTTCTTCAAGTTGAAAAGAGAGATTTTACTCTGCATTTATAACAGTTTATAGAAAAATAAACTAGAATTTTCTAATTTTCTTCTATAAAATCTATGCAACTACATCAGAAAGGCGTTTTTGTTTTAAAGCTTCTCTGATTTCGAGGGCTATTCTCCTGCCCGTATACATTTTCTCTCCATACTTCAAGTAAGCGTATGGTGATGTGCCTACCCCCACGTTTGTTCCTGCCACGATGCGTGCTGAAATTTCAAAAGTATAGATTTCCAGTTTGTCCGTGATTACGGTTTCGAGGCAGAAGGGCCCAATTATGCCCGGCGGAGCAATTTCTCTGGCTGTTTTCTGCACATTATCCCCCATAGTCAGCAGTTCTGGCAGTAGGGATTCTCTGAGGGTTAAGGGTATATTTCCCACAATAGTGTATGTGGGGTTTAAGTTTATTTCAAGTTGCTCAGCGGCGGGCACCCTGCCTATGGCGTCAACGGTGGATTCATAGCGTTTATCTACCCCTAGAAACTCTACGTCATCCTTTATTATTGAGGAGAAATAGTGGGGGTAAACGTTTACGCCTATAACATACTCTTGTAGATGGATATGCGCGGCG
Source organism: Candidatus Bathyarchaeota archaeon (assembly GCA_009889605.1). GTDB lineage: Archaea > Thermoproteota > Bathyarchaeia > Bathyarchaeales > Bathycorpusculaceae > WUQU01. The sequence continues at coordinate 10,374 of WUQU01000387.1, forward strand.
TCTTCTTTGCTTATCAAGCCGCGGCGAATCATCTCTTTAACTTTCTTGCTGAAGCTTTCCGGCGAATTAGCCAAAAAATAGCCCCTTCCGCCTTTGGCACCTTGCAGCTTAGCAATCGTCAACGTGTCAATTTCCTCTGGGCTTGCAAAGGTTTTTGGCAGTCTAAGTCCAGCCCTTTTTAGCCATTCTTCCTGTTTTTCGCGGCTTGCCTCCCAGTGGAGGAGTTGACGGTTTCCAAACATGGGCACGTAAAAGCTGTCGGTTAACTTTTCAGTGCTTAAATAGGCCGTAAAAGAGCCATGCGGGATAATTACTGTGTTAAGCTTTCTAAGTTTTTCCTGCACTGTGTCGTTGAGCAGTTCCGTGAAATCGTTCACTATTATGAACTCGTCCACTAAAGGAAATTTCTTGTAGACTATGAGGTCTTTTTCTTTGCATATGCAGACGGTTCTGAAGCCTTCTTCTTTGGCGCCTTTGAAAATGTTCAGCGCTGAATGCGAGCCTATGGTGGCTATGGCTAACTTTTTCAAGTCGTAGCCTTTTATCAGCTGGCTTATTTCTTCACGGGTTATCATGTTACGATTTCCTCAAGTCTGCCTTCTTTAACTGCACGTTTTATCTCCATGGCTACTCTTCTGCCCGGGCCTACTTCCACGCCGTATTTGTATTTCATGTATGGCGACGTGGGTTCCACGCATGGGCAGCCGGGCACTCGGGGGCTTACGTCGAAAACGTAGAATTCAAGGTTTTTGTTCACGGCGCCCTGTAGGGCGAAAAGTCCGATCATGCCTGGCGGGTACTCTTTTTTGCATGTTTCCACGAAGCGTTCTCCAGTTTCGAAGACTTTTTCCAGTTGGCTTTCGCGCATGGTGGCGCCTATGTGGCCTATTTCAATGTTTTGAGTTGCAATGTTGAGCTCCAGCTGTTCCTGTGCCGGCAAGTCCAGTACGCCGTCTAAGTCTGTTTGGATTCTTCTGTCAAACCCTAAAAGGTCTATTTCATCGGTTAAGGGTGACCAGAAAAAGTTCGCGTTAAACTTGGCGCCTAAAACATACTCTTCTATTATGGCTTTTTCGAGGGCTTCTGGGCTTATTATGCCCTTGCGTATGCGTTCTTCAGCCTTTCTCTTGAACTCTTCAAGCGAAGAAGCGTAGAAGAAGGCTCTTTCGATGGCTCGTTGTTTTTCTGGCACTTTAACTATGGCGAGGCGATCTATTTCTTCTGGAGATTTAAAAATTTTAGGCGTGGGGATTCCCGCTTTCTGTAGCAGATAATACTGGTTTTTCGGCGCTGTGCGTTCTTCAGCCCTCAGCATGAAACGGTTTCCCATGATGGGCACTGTAAAACGTTCTTCAATGTTTTCGTAGCCTACATAAACCGAAAAGGAGCGGTTAGGCACAAAAAGCGTGTTTAATGCCCTAAGTTTTTCAAGGTTTTCCACGCGCATTATGTCTTCAAACTTGTCCAGCAAAAGCACGTGGGTGAAGAGGTTGCGGTAATATTTTGTGTAGGTTTTTTCGCGGCCTTTTTGGCAAATCACCACGGTTTCGAAGCCTTCTTGTCGTGCGCCGTGGGCGATTTCTAAGGCTGAATGGGAGCCTAAAATGCCTATGCGAATTCTGCGCTCATCGTATTCGTTTACAATTTTGCGGATCATGTTTCTGTTAATCATTTCTTTCCCGTCTAAACGCTTCTGTAAGCCTTACCGGATTTACCGTATAGCCTTAAGCCTCTATTAAATTAAACGCCTAAAGCTTAAAGCGTGATGTTTTGAAAGTTTCGCATGACTTCAGCCAGTTTTGGGACGCCAAAAAGAGTTTTCCCAGTGGTTTCGTTTGCTGCCGCCATATACATTTGGCTTATCAACGTTTTAAGCTTCACGTCCAGTTTCGGCGGTTTCGTTTTCACAAGGCTCTTCCAGTCTTCTATTCCTTGCTCTTTAGCGTTTTTCTTTGCTTCTTCCACTTCCCTGGCCCACTCTGTCCGCCTATAATATATTCGGGCTATTTCCTTGCTTACATGAAGCCCTTGATAAGTGAATCGGCACTCGTCCAATGTACCCACAACGTCTACCACCATGAGTTTTCTTTGCGGGTCGAAGGCTAACTCTATTTTTCCATCCTCGTTCACTAAACCCGCTTTTGAAGCTATTTCTGTTATTGTTTCGTCAACCTTCAAGAGCACGTCTTTAACTTCTTCCAGTTCGCCATCGGTTAAGCCCGCTATCCTTTGGGCTTCTTTCCAGCTGACATAGCGGTCGCCTTCCTCCAGTTTCGTGCTCACGTCGAAAATTGGTTTTGCAAGTTTTTCGCCAACTTTCGGATAATGGTCTAACCCCAAGTCTTCAAGCGTAACCAAGCCCTGTTCAAGCCTTTTAAATACTGAGGAGCCTTCTGGCAAGCCGTTTCTATAAATTATCTCTAAGGGGATTAGGTAATTTTTCAGTTTAGGTGTGTAAACGCTGTAGTCGTAGGCGAGTTTGCCGTCTTTCACGTAAGCCTTAGGCCTATACACGTTTACCAGTTTAATTTCCATGATGTTTGAGGGCTGTTTTAACTCGTCGAAATGCACTACTTTGCCGTTTACATCGACTAACCCACGGTAATGGGTTTTTATGCCTTTTTCTTCAAGTTTTTCAAAGCAGTAAGCGCCCATGAGGCATAGGGCTGCGCCTTTCCCTTCAATGTGGTCTGGCATTTCGCCCCAGTCGAAAACAGAGTAGCGGTCTGAAAAGTGGAAACGCCCAACACCCATGCGGCTTTTTGTCGGCTTCTCAACTATTTCAAGGTCTTTGACGCTTCCCATGCTCGTTTACCTTTTCAACTTTTTAACTGCTTCATCAGCCTTTTCTATTTCCTTTTTCTTGGCAAGCTGATACTCTCTTATACGGTCTGCAGTTTTCCTGTCTTCTAAAGCAAAGATTTTTGCTGCAGCTATGGCTGCGCCTTCCGGCTCTAGGGTTACCGTTGAACCTATTCCGCTTGGGACTCTCAGCGAAGAAAAGATGTCGGCGCCTGCAAATTTATCCGAATAAGGCGGGCAAGCGATGACTGGCTTAGCGGTGTGGGCGTCTACAAAAGCGCTTAGGGCGTTGGATCTTCCAGCGACAGTTATGTAGACAACCCGTTCCCCTTCATACTCTCTCAAAATTTCCAAAACTTTCTCAGGCGTTTTATGCGCAGAAGCCACACGATATTCATAGGCTAGTCCAAAGGCCTCTAAATGCTTGCCAATTTCCCGTGCGAACTCTAAATCCTTTTCCGAACCCATTAACAAAACAACCTTATTCGCCATTTTAAACCACCACTCTTTCAGCACTACAGTAGCAGAGCTCCTAATTAAATTTTTAAGCCACATTTTCGCTTACCATCGTAATGGGAAGGTGAGGGGTTTGCCTTCTGAAAGGAGGCGAAGGCGCAGTTTCATAGACGAATTTTTCGGCAGCTCCCTTTTCGACGAAATGGAAGAACTGTTTAAAGAGTTTCCAGAAGACGAATTCGCCGGCGGCTACTCCATAAGCGTGGTTCAAACTCCAGAAGGCACAAAAGTAAAAGCCAAAGTGGGCAAAGACATAGACGCAGCGGCTCTCCGCAAACAACTTGAACAACAGTATCCAGGCGCAAAGATAGAAATTGAAGGCGGCAAACAGGAACCACTTATAAGGGAGATATCAACAAAACCTGTGCGCGAAGAAAAACCAAGCGAAACAGCCTAAAGCGAGCCGCGCGCCGCAGATGCCTTTCAAATGTCCTTCGGAAGCCAAAATTTTCAGACACCGACAAACGGTGTTGTTAAAAAGCGGGCTGCCACAACAACATTTACCAGGAACACGGGTATAACGTAAAATTTTTAGGCTAAGCTTATCTGTCTGCGACCTCAATGATTTTCTTCCTCGACGTTAACCCAGACAAGATTTTCACTTGAGAAGTATGCACGTTAAAATACCTTGCAAGTTTTTTAACCAACTCAACATTCGCCTTGCCATGTTCAGGCCTTGCCTTTATTCCAACAACTATCCTATCTCCTTCAACTTTGACAAAATCTTCATGAAACCTAACTTCAACCTCGTACCTCATTCCGTTTCAACCCTAACTCCCGTTTTCTAAAAATAAAACTTTCCAAAGATTTAGACAACAAAAGATAGAATGATAACCCGCAAGCATCAAATACATAACAGATATAGACAACAACATAAAATTATTTAGAAGGCAAAAATA
>WUQU01000388.1 GCA_009889605.1 Candidatus Bathyarchaeota archaeon
ACCATTTCTGTGACTTCCATGTCTATGTCCACGTTGTTGCCATCGTTTGTCAGAGATGTACTTTTTTGAGTTATCTGCTTAGCCGTTACTGTTTTTGGAAACGTTGGTCTGTGCTTTTCGTTTGTTGTTGTAAGTTTGAGTTTCATCTTCGATTCTTGGAGGTATTCTTCGAAAGCGATGTACTTTTTCTTGTACCCAGGCGTTTCAGCATTGGCTATGTTTTGGGCGTGTAACTCTTGCCTTTTCATCTGGACATCAAGTGCCGTTTTCAGCGTATCAAAATTCGAATTGAATATTCCCGCCATAAAGATACCTCCGTCAAATCGTAATACCACAGACTCTCCATACATTTATAGTATTCTACCATAACTTCTCAAATTCCTACAAGTTTTATTAAACGAAATCGTATATTGAATAGTCAAAATACGTATAAGGAGTTGTATTATAGAAGATGGAACAAAAATAAATGGATAACTATATAACACTGGGAGGTGGTTCATGTGAAAAGGCTGTATCTGATTTTTTCGGTCGTGATCGTTGCACTTGTCATTTTCTCATGCGGTATAAAGATTCCAGAAAAGGCCCCTGAAAAGGTTAAATTGCAGTATACCAAACACTTAGAGTTTCCAATAACTACACTTGACTTCAAAATCAAAGACTTAGTAGACGATTTCGAGGGTCAGCTCGGTGCAGATATGACACTTGTAAAAACGGATCCTGTTGAGATTAAGTACGCAACTGAAGTTGTATTCAGCCCGGGCACTTTTTTGAAAGGCATCGAAAATGAGCTTCAGAATAAGCTCAGCGAATTTGGTGGAAGGTTTGATTTGAGTATCGATACAAACTACCTTGCCACGCAATTTCACGGCTCTATAGACCTTCCAGAATTGCAGCCAGTTGAACAAACTATAAGCAACCCAGAGATTGAAATTCCTGACCTTACAATCATTAGTGGTCAAGATCTGCCTGTGAGTTCTGGTCAGAACAATTTCAGCATTCCAACAAGTTTCTTGTCCACGTTGATTTTCGATGAAGCTAATTTAAAGAGTGTCGATGTGTATTTACAAATATCAAATGTCACTGCATCTAATCCTGTACTTATCGTCGATGGTGTTTCGTATTCAATAACCCTTGGAACGAAGACTTTATCAAATATCCTGCTGAAAAAATCTTCAAGCGTCATTCTAAGATTCAACTCAGCAAGCGCAGGAATAGCAAAAATAACCCTGGAATTTAGAAATCAAAAACTCAACTATTTCAAGAACCTTGATGCTTCGCAACTTGATGAAGAAAAGATATCTTTAGATATAAGTCAATCAATCTCTGTTGTTTCGGGAACATGGAAATTGGCACTTGATGGAAACGTAGGTATCCAAATTATAGTAGCAGGTTTCTCTGGAAATATAACTCAGACCTACACGGCAAAGTCTGGTTCATCAACGATAGGCTCCGGATCATCCTATTCCCTTAACGCATCAATTGCTCTTGATGAAACAAAGAAATTCACAGTGGGTGATGGTATACAGATTTCCGGAACGATTGAATTAACAGGAACAGTAAGTGCTGACTTCAGAATCGCTCCTAAAGTCAAATTCACTCCAAATGTTCAGGTTAAGAAAATAGAAGATTACCCAGTATCG
>WUQU01000389.1 GCA_009889605.1 Candidatus Bathyarchaeota archaeon
CCGCCAGGGGCACGGCTGGGAAGCCAAGTCCGGATGGGATAAACGCTGAAAGCATCTAAGCGTGAAGCCCACCCCAAGATGAGATACCCCACACTGTAAGAGGTGGTAAGGGTCCTGGAAGACTACCAGGTAGATAGGCCGCATGTGTAAGCGCCGTAAGGCGTTGAGCAAGGCGGTACTAATGACCCGAGGAGCTTGACCGAGGTAAGATAGCTTTCCCCCTATTCACTTGCGAGGCTGCTGAAAATGAAAGATGAATATGAGAGAACAAATCCGGTGGCGAAAGAGCGAGGGAAACACCCGTTTCCATTCCGAACACGGAAGTTAAGCCTCGCAACGCCGATGATACTGTGCTGGAGACGGCACGGGAAAGTAGGTGGCTGCCGGATTTTTTATTTTTCTTTATCACTGTTAAAAATTTAACAATCCGAGTTAAAAAAGATAGCAAAAAATGGGTTATAGAAGCTGCAGTGTATCCAGTGAACAAAAGCGGAGGCTTTAGGTCAAAACGCAAAGTTTTCGGTTGGTACCGGAACTTTTTCGAGTATCTCGTTTATTACATCTGATGATTTTGTGTTTTTGATCACATATTGATTTTTGAGAATTATTCTGTGGCTCAAAACGAAAGGGGCTAAGTATTTGACAAAATCAGGAATGACAAAATCATAGCCTCGGACGGCTGCAAGGCTTTGCGATGCACGCATCAGAGCTATAAAGCTTCTGTTGCTTGCAGGTAGCTGGACCATTTCATGGTCTTTTGTGCTGTGACAGATTTCGTATATATAAGACAGTATATCTTCGCTTACGTACACATCCTTTATTTTCTCCTGAATCTTTACTATCTCATCCTTTGTTGTCACAGGTTCTATACTGTCAAGAGGATTTTTTTCTCTAAACCTTGTGAGCATCTGTATAGTCTGCTCTTTATTTATGTATCCCAAACTCAACTTTACTAAAAATCTATCAAGTTGGGCTTCAGGCAGAGGATAGGTTCCCTGGATTTCAATAGGGTTTTGAGTAGCAATAACAAAAAATGGATCTTCTAATTTGTGAGTAATTCCATCAATTGTCACCTGTTTTTCTTCCATGCACTCAAGAAGGCTTGATTGTGTTCTTGGAGTTGCTCTGTTTATTTCATCAGCCAAGAGAATATTTGTAAAGATCGGACCTGGTCTGAACTCAAATTCCTGGGTTTTCATATTAA
>WUQU01000390.1 GCA_009889605.1 Candidatus Bathyarchaeota archaeon
CGCTTCGGCCATCAGCTTCGCTTCTTCGTCATAGTAGTAGCGGATCGTTTTGCCGTCTGCCGTGCGTTCGTACAGCAGGCCGTCACCGTTATACGAGTAGGTGACTTCCTTGCCTTCGCCGCTTACCTGATCAGGCGGTTGATCGAAAATGAAAGAAACTACAGTAGAAAATATTTCGTACTGTAGTTTCTCATGTTCTTATTTAGTTTGATTGGACTATATTGGAAATTTAATATCTTAAATTCCTTACTTTACATATACCTCAGACTCTAAAACTCCCTATTAGGCTTTTTTCTCTCATTCTTATGACCCTCTGTCAAACATTACCTCTTCAATTGGAACACACTAGAAATAAATCCGTTTTATACTATTTAATTTTCTCGATAATCATTTCGCAGGAGCCTTCTTCCAATGAATTTATATCATCCAAGTGAATGTGCCTTCCTATTGGAACTTCTTTTTGAGCTAAGGTTAATAAATGTTTCGCAAGAGATACTAGTCCATCCCTATTAGCACTAATTGTTACACTATTACTAGCTATGTGAGCGCTAATTGTAAAATCATCTTCCCAATCAAGTTTTATACCCTCTTCTTCACAATAACCATTAATATCAACTATTATTTTCATAAATTAATCCTCGAAAAATACATGATAATTTTCCTCCACTTTCATTTTACCCGGTTTTTTAGGATTTGGAACAAGTACTTCAAAATTCATGTGAGGTCCTCCTGCATGCTTCCCTAAAATGTAATTATCGCCCATTCTAACTACTCTAGTTCCATCAGCGGACATAAACCTACCATTGCCTACTTCTTTATAACCTTTTCCAAGGAACTTTTCAGCCATACTTAGCACATCATCAATTGATGCTTTCATGCCATCTCTCAGAGCAAGTTGTCTAGGGGTACTATATCCTAGAACTCCAGTAACCTTTCCTCCACTACCTCTAGACAAAAGGCCTGTCATGATTTCAAAAATTTCTATTTTCTGATCCCACGCCTCTTGACTAGCTTCCACATCTCTAAGCAACTTAGCTATGGCCCAATCAGCATTAGCTTTTGAGTTTTTATAAGGACTTGTCTGAGTTACTAATCCATATAAATATTTAAACTGATTATTATTAGCATCTTCATAAATATTATTGAATAGGTAACCCAAATTACCTCGAATTTCCCAATAACGTGCTGAAGTAGTCCGGTATTTTCTTGCCTCATTCAACAATAACTCAATTTCATAG
>WUQU01000391.1 GCA_009889605.1 Candidatus Bathyarchaeota archaeon
ATATAGCCCTTGAATATAAACACGAAGGAAACATAGGAATAGCTTATACTTACAGTGAACCAATTGTCTGGTACGAGTTCGTATATGAAACGTCTAAACTTGCAAAAGAGAAGGACCTTAAGAACGTGCTGGTGACTAATGGATATATCAACGAAGAGCCGTTGAAAACACTCTTACCTTTTATCGACGCCATGAATATTGATTTAAAAGCGTTCAACAACAATTTCTACCGCAAAGTCTGCGGTGGCAATTACGAACAAGTCTTGAAAACTATCGAAACGGGGGTATTTAACAATGTCCATGTGGAAGTAACAACCCTCGTCATACCTGATGGTAACGACAGTCTTAATGAACTCGAAGAAGAGTTCAAGGCTCTTGCGAAAATTTCACCTGACATACCTCTTCATCTTTCCAGATATCATCCTGCTTACAAATACACAAAACCACCGACTAATGTGGAAACACTTAGAGAAATATATCTACTTGCGAAGAGGTATCTCAACTATGTTTATCTTGGGAACGTATGGAACGAAGAATATGAGAGTACGTACTGTCCAAAATGCGGAAGTCTTGTTATAATTAGAAGAGGATACGATGTAAGAATATTGAACCTTAATAAGGAAGGACGGTGCAAAGCGTGCAACAACCAGATCCTAAGGAGATTATGATTTTGAACCGTATCGTAGTTTACTCAGTCATTGTGATATTCCTCGTTGTAATGGCAATATACCTTCTTTTTTTCTCAGGCAAAACGGGGCAATACAACGACTACGAGGACTACATATTTGGAACTTATATCAAGATAAAAATTGCGTCGAAAGTTAACACAAATACTGTCGCAAAGGCGATTTTCAACGAGATGAAAAGGCTTGAGCAGAAATATGACCCGTATAATGAGTCAAGTGTGCTTTATAAGTTAAACAACTCGGAAGACTGGGTCGAAGTTGACGACGAGACATTATCAATTATAGATACCTCTCTCAAACTTGCGCGGTACACAGAAGGTGCTTTTGATCCTTCAATCGGAAGGCTCATAAAACTCTGGGGATTTGATAAATTCACGCAGAAT
>WUQU01000392.1 GCA_009889605.1 Candidatus Bathyarchaeota archaeon
GAGCAATCCTGACACTCATATTTTACTCACCTTCGCTTGCTGGCAATGTGTTTTTCATCTGGGCATTTATATTCAGCGGAGATGCGTATGGTCTTATAAACGGCTGGCTTATGAGGCTTGGAATTTTGAAAGAGCCAATCAACTGGCTTCAAGACCCAAATTATGTTCTGTGGGTGATTATCATTGTTCAGCTTTGGCTTTCGCTTGGAGCAGGTTTTTTGGCTTTCGTTGCTGGGTTTCAAAACCTTGACAAGGAACTCTTCGAAGCTGGTGCGATAGATGGTATAAAAAATAGATTTCAAGAGCTGTTTTACATCACAATTCCACAAATGGCACCACAGCTGATGTTTGGTGCTGTCATGCAGATTGGTGCGTCGTTTGGTGTTAGCACAGTTGTAATAGCCCTTGGTGGTCTTCCAACCAGACAGTACAGTGCTGACACTGTTGTGACATACCTTATTGACTATGGAACTGTCAGGTTTGAGATGGGCTATGCATCGGCAATTGCTGTTGTGCTCTTTGTTGCGATGCTTCTTACCAACAAAGTAATTGCAGCGATACTGAAGAGATATTCCACAGAATAAAAAGTTATTTTAATCGTATAGATAAATTGCGAAAGTGTAGGTGAAATATAGAAAATGGCTAAGCTCAATGCAGCTTCTCATAAAAAAGTATACAGAAGCGTTTATGGGAATGCCGTGATATTTGTAATTCTGTTCATCCTTGGGATGTTTACTGCTCTTCCGCTGTGGTACACGGTGGTATCAGCATTCAAACCGTTTGACGAGATATTCATATTTCCACCGAGACTGTACGTCAGAAGACCAACGCTTGACAACTTTGTTTTGATGTTTCAGCTTGCAACAAACATGTGGGTGCCGTTTTCAAGATATCTTTTCAATAGTTTGTTCATTTGTGTTGTAGGAACAGTTGGACATATACTCATTGCATCGCTGGCAGCCTATCCATTGGCTAAGCACACCTTTGCTGCCAAAAAAGCGATAAATGAAATAATTGTGCTTGCACTGCTTTTCACACCGCAGGTAACATACATTCCACTTTACATTGTAATGTCAAGACTTCACCTTATAGACACGTACTGGGCACTAATTCTGCCCGCATGGCAGATGACGCTGGGTCTTTATCTTATGAAACAGTTCATGACACAGATTCCAGACTCTCTTTTAGAAGCTGGAAAGATTGATGGTGCAAACGAGCTTATGATTTGGTGGAAAGTTGTCATGCCAAACGTGAAACCTGCTTGGCTAACACTTACAATACTTTCGTTCCAGCAGCTGTGGAATCAAACAGGAGGTTCTTTTATATTCAGTGAAAATTTGAAGGTTTTGCCAACACTTTTGCAGCAGATTGCTGCTGGTGGTATTGCGCGTGCGGGTGTTGGGGCGGCTGTAGCTCTTTTCCTCATGATTCCACCGATAATACTTTTCATAA
>WUQU01000393.1 GCA_009889605.1 Candidatus Bathyarchaeota archaeon
CTTCTGCGCTGTGAGAAAGCTTTTCCGAGTACTTTGCGATATTCTGTGCACCTGCCGCTATCTCCTACATTCCGCTGTTTGCTTCCTGTGTTGCTGCCGCTCTATCTTGTACTTCTAATGTTGTATTTTGAACTGTTTCTTTCGAAGTCATCGCTGCTTGTGCTGAGTTGCTCGCAAGGTCGTCCAACATGAATGAAACTGAAGAAACTTGTGTACCGAGTTTCATTATCTCGGCAACCGTTTGCTTGAAACTTTCGATAAGTATTCTGAAAGCGTGGCCAAGTTGTGCGATTTCGTCTTTACCGAGTTTCTCTTCGCTTATTTCTGCAGTTAAATCGTTGTTTGCGACTTTCTGAGCAACTTCAACAACATGGTTGATTCTTCTTGTTATACTTTCAGTCAAGAATAGTGCAATCAAAGCCGCACCAATAGCAATTATTATACCTGCGAAAGTCCCGGACATGATAATTTTATTCGCTGCTGAAGTTACTTCAGCATATGGAATTATACCGATAGCTGTCAGATTGTACGAACCAACTCGCTCAAAAGCGGCGAACTTCTTACCGTTGAATGTACGGACAACACTTCCCTTTGTCTTTGACAAAATTTCTTGAGCCAATATTTTTGTTCCTTCTTCTTTAGCCAAATCCAACTTTCCAACGTATTCAGCTTTTGGGTGTGCGATGGTTAATGTGCCGTAAGCCAAAGCAACATATCCTGATTGGCCAATTTTGATCTTTGAGACCATTTTTTGAAGTTTATCGATCGGATGGAAACCTATGAGTGCACCTATCACATTTTCACCGAAATCTTTGACTGCAGCAACAACTATCATCACCTGTTTACCTTCATGCTCGTATGGCATGTAGATATCGTATTCTTTCTTACCTGATATGACGTTTTCAACAACGTCTTTTGGAATACTTATATTTGTTAATCCGTCTTTTGAGACAATCCTCATATCAGGAAGAACAACAACGACATCAAGATAGCCTTTCTGGTTAAGCGCACTGTAAGCGTTCCTAACGCCCCGTCCCAACTGAGAGATTCCAAGTTCATCGTTGACATTTGTCATATATGGCGATATTGCACCGCTGGTCGAGTAATCTACAAGCGGTTTGACAGTTTCGTTTAGATGAACTTCAATATCTTTCTTCACTGCACTCAACACTAAAGTCTGAATCTGTCCTGCTTTATCTCTAACCACAGACGTTGAGACAAGGACTGATACGAATACACTTACAAATGAAGACAACACACCAACCAAAACAAGCGACAAAATAAGTTTAGCCCTCAAACTCATGAAAACACCTCCTGTTCAATTACTATCTTAACTTTTTCATAATTTTCGCCAAAAAAGCTAGCGTTTGAAAGCCCTATGCCAATTTTATCATAAAATTCTTCGATTTGCTTAGAACTCTTCAAAGGCTTTCTACAATTTAACGCAACTGAAGTCAACATACCTTCGATTGCTAAGAGCGATATTAAATTATTGAAAATTCTTCTCAATTTTCTTACCGCTGTTGCCCCCATGCTTACGTGATCTTCTTGGTATGCAGAAGTCGAAATACTGTCCGCACTTGCAGGATGCGACAGAACTTTATTTTCATTGCATATTGCCGCTGCCGTGTACTGCCATATCATGTAACCGCTGTTGAGCCCTTCTTCACCACCAGCAAGGAATGGAGGAAGTCCTTCGTTTATCTTAGGATTAACAAGTCTATCTATTCTTCGTTCTATCATGTTGCCCATAGAGGTCAATGCAATTGAAAGATAGTCAGCACACAATGCAAGTGGTTCTCCATGGAAATTACCACCACTGATAATCTCATCGCCAAATACCAATGGATTATCTGTTGCTGAGTTTATCTCTCTTTCAACAATCTCCTTAACCCAATTTATTGTATCGTAAACCGCACCGTATACTTGTGGAATTGTTCTGAGAGTGTATGCATCCTGCACCTTAGAGCAATTTTTGTGAGCTTCTCGAATTTCACTTCCTTCCAAGAAATCTCTAAGCATTTGGGCAATCTTTATCTGTCCTGGGTGTGGTCTTGCAAGTTGGATTCTCTCATCGAAAGCAGCAGGCGTACCGTAAAGAACATCAACACTCGATGCAGCAATGAGCGTTGCGATTCTCATAAACTTTTCAAGGTCTCTAATTATTAAGGCAAGATGTCCAGCCATGAATTGAGTTCCGTTTATAAGGCTCAGTCCTTCCTTTTCCTCAAGCTCAATTGGTGCAAAATCGAATTCCTTTATACTTCGTATTCCTTCCTTTGTTACTACCTTTCCCTCTCCTATTAATACCATCGCTATATGTGACAGCGGAGCTA
>WUQU01000394.1 GCA_009889605.1 Candidatus Bathyarchaeota archaeon
GCTGATAGACAGTGTCATTTATTTTTAACCTCCGCGCGGTGTATCCCTATGGAGGCAAGGGTTGCAACTACAATTATGCCTACAATGCCGCCTATTAAGCCGCCGACGGCGTGAAGCCCAGCCCAGCCTAAAACGCCACCCCACTTTTCTAGGGCAGGTCCTGCCATGAAGAAAGTGCCTATTATAAAGCCTGCCACTGCGGCGGATACAATTGAAACTGGCAGCATTGAAGCTGTTGTGGCAGAGGGACTTTTGAGGCTTCTCTCATAACCGATTGCGTATGCCAACGCGTCAAAGACTATGCTGGCTGCGGTAAAGCCCAAAAAATGGGTTCCTCCCGGGTTAAATATGAAGTTTATTGCAGTCGCTATAATTCCCACGGCTGAGGCTGCACCGGGTTTTCTTACCCACCAGGTTGCAAGCACTAGAACGGTGAAACCTATTAGGTCGCAGAGGAGCGGCAGTCCGGTCATTCTGAAGAATATGGGTGCGAAGATTGAGTTTAATACTCCCCAGAGGGCGGATAATAGGGCTATTGCAGCTACTTCGCGGCTGTTGAAGTATGGCATTTTAAACACCTTTTTGGTATTACGTGTATTTAGAATCGTAATACTAATATAAAAAGCTTTCCGGTTCTCCTTTAAAGAGCCTCTAACTTATTAAACCTAAATTCAACTCAAGTTAATTAAAATTTATAAATAAGAACTAGTCAACAGCGAAAGGGGAGAACGGTCGGATGCGTTGGCGAACCAAAACGGTTTATCCCTTCACTGCAATAGTCGGCCAGGAAAAAATGAAAACTGCTTTGATTCTTAACGTTATAAACCCGAAAATCGGCGGAGTTCTTCTCCGAGGCGAGAAGGGAACTGGAAAATCTTTAGCTGTGAGGGCTTTAGCGGATCTCCTTCCAGAAATCGAAGTGGTGGCAGGGTGTCCCTTCAACTGTGACCCAGCGAATCTCAAAGAGTTGTGCGACGCCTGCAGCGGCAAGATAGCTAGCGGTGAAAGACTTCCCGTTACCAAAAGACATGTATCAGTAGTAGAGTTACC
>WUQU01000395.1 GCA_009889605.1 Candidatus Bathyarchaeota archaeon
CCAAACTCATGGCAGCCCTTTTAGCCGAAGTTCACATGGGCTTTACTGGATTAGAAATTAACGTGCCAACAAGTGTATCCGAACTTTTAAGAATGTTCAAAGAAAAAGTGTTGTTATCTTTTTCGGATGAAAGTTTAAAATTAAAAGAAGAAAAAGTAAGAATAGCTGATCAAATTTATTCCGTAGTAGAAGATGCGGGTCCAATAACAGATTCTCCAAGCCTTCCCCCCACTGAGGAATTAGGCAATTAATCGGTTTTTCATCCATCTAAAGTTGTTAACTTTGACATTTTCCTCGATGATGACTTTAAAAAATGTCTTGAATTTTTGGGTGGGGCCATATCCACTTTTGACGGCAAAAATAACCCTTGGAAAAAATAGCTGAAAATAGGCCATCCAAGTTTATGACTCCATCAAACGTCAAAAGGAAAAGGATGAAAAAACCATATTTTCGCGCTACCAAAATTTAGTATCCTTGACAAGGTTTAGATCTGTGGAGTTTCCGGAAAAAGACTACACCGAACTTTTGAGGATTAAGTCCAGATGTAAAAGTGAAGCACACAGACTTATAGAGAGTCTTCTAGTTGCAAGAGATGCGATTGACGAAGATCCTAGAAAACTATACGGAGTTTTAGATTTGCAAGACGTAATACAAGTCATAGCAAGCAAAAACCCGAGAATGGACGTGTTTATGCTGGATGAAAACATAAGTAAAAGCTACTCTTGGGTAATACTTTTAGATGCAAGCAGAAGCATGGAAATAGTAAAAGACTTTGCACTTGAAGTGCTCTTAATACTAGCGGAAACAGCAAACGAACTGCTTCTTGACTCGGCTTCGTGGGCGATGTACGCCTTCAATGACCGTTTCTTTGTGATAAAAGACTTAAAAGAACGCTATAACGTCAACGTAAAATCCCGCATTGGTGGGGTAAGCTTTGCTGGGCTTTCATACTTGCCAGACGCCCTAAACATTGCTGGGCAAATCATCAAAACGCGAACCGAAAATCTGAGGCTAATCACAGTCATATCCGACGGGTGGCCTTATGGCTATCCAAACATAAACGTCGCCCTTACCGAAACTTTGAGCACTCTGCAGAGTGGGAAAATCGATGTTGTTGGAATCGGCGTCCAAACGCGGAAGATGTAGTTCCCGTTCAATAATCACTGCTCTGTTTACACTCATCGTGACTTGACAAAGAAATTTGCTAACATTTATATGGAGTTGAGCAGAATTGCAATCGAATCCTGAAAACATCTTAGAAAGCGCTAAAGCAAAACAAGATTTTCGATAGATAGCTTAGTGTTGATCCTATGATGAAATCTGCGGCAGAAGTTTTCCAGTCAGAAACTATAGGTGTTCTTTTAACTGGCATGGAAAGAGATGGCGCATTGGGCATGAAAGAAATCAAAAAGTATGGTGGGCGAACAATAGCGCAGGATGAGGCAAGTTGCACGGTTTTCGGCATGCCCAAAGCAGCAATAGAAGAAGGTTGTGTTGACGCTATTCTCCCTCTTTCTAGCATTCCCAAAGAAATAATAAGGCTATGTTAAGTTTCATAAACCCTCACCCCTTCTACTTATATGGCGCGAATCAATGTTGCCGATAACTCTCATCATTCCGAAGTTACAGTTTACATTTATAAAAAAGCTGCATACCATCAAGGAACCATTTTTTGTCGAAATTTAATTAGTAAATATTGTTGTTGTTTGTTGTTGTAGAATATTTTATGTTAAAAGCCAATATTACAAATTCTTTATTGTCGGAAAGTTTGCCATGAACTGGAACTTTTTACTTGCATCCTTTTCCTTTCTCGGTTTAAAAGCTATTTTTTCGGGGATTCCATCGCGTATATATGCTACATAAATGACATTCTTCCCCAAACCATAACGTTCCAATTCTACTAAGGTGTTCTTAACTTTCTCAAATCTATCCACTTTATTCTTCAAGTTCTCAATGGCTTCAAAAATTATTTCTACTTCCCCAAAATCGTCAGCACAAAGCGATAAATCCTTAAATTCAACCCACTCCGTTGAGACGGAAGGCTTCTCCTCTTTTTTCCCTCCCTTCCTGCCACCACCTGACTTTAAAATTTTCTGTAATTCAGCAGTCTTTTTAGCCCAATCATGGTCTTTAGAAGATTCCGGGCTCCTTAAAAGAGTGCCTAGCCAATGGCTATAATCCTCCAAAAGCATCTTATGCTGGTTTATTGTTTCCTCCACTATTTCTTGAATCTCTCTGATAGAATAGAAGGTTCTGATTTCCGTTAAGGGACCCATCCAATCCATTTCACATACCTCCGCCTTTAGCCTTCTCGTTTTCAGTCTTCAGCGAATCTTCAACAGCCTCAATGGGTTCTTTTTCAATTTCGCCTTCCGCACTGCCGACTATGGTTTTCAAAACATTTTTCAACTCTTTCTTTATTCTCCCAAAGAAACTGGTTCTTGTGCTTACTCTCTTCCTGTATAACCTTATAACTTTGGCCAGTTCAGGCATTATAGAAAGCAAAACAGCCATGACGGTTTCCCGAGGATATTCAGCCAAAAATGCAGAGTGCACCTCGCCCTTTTCATATATTACTATTAGGTGGCACTCCTCATTCAAAATTACTTTTTTAACTTTAGCTCTTATGGGCAAGTCTTTTGAAGGGATGTTAAAAGAAACATTGAGCTTTTTCAAAACCTGTTTCAGCGAGCTGCAAAGCTCTTTAATCAGCTTATCTTCTTCTGTCAGAAACTCGTTTAACTGCAAAGTTTCCTCGCTTATAGTTTTTAAAATTTCTTGTAGCTTCTTTTCGAGTTCATCGTGCTCTTCTATTTCTTCCGTGTTTAGCGCTTCTCTGTCTTCAAAAATTGTAATGACTGGAAAAAGTTTGCCTCTTCAATAAATTCTTGGTTTTTCTCTTTCTCGATGTTTTCACCATTTTTTGCACCTATACTTTCCACGAAATAAACACTCCAAACATTGCAGGCAACTTAGTTATTAACCAAAAGACGTTTGGAGAAGATAATAGAGTTATATGTGGCTGATTGTTACGCACTGAATCCCTTTTGATGTCATAGCATTTATAGAGGCTTGCAAAAGTGTATTTCAGATTCATATTTTGAATTCAGAAGTATAAAATATAGCGTATACTGAATTCGGATTCCGAATCAGTTCCGAACCTTAACAGGAGAGGCTGAGGGATTAAAATGGAACTAGCTGTTGAAAAACCTGAAGGAATAATGAAACTTTACGACGAAAACAGCGGATTGTGGAAATTTGTAAAAGCGGATAAAGGGTCAGTAAAATCCGTAGAGGTCATTGAAAGGGCGCTTCGCGGGCTTGGGCTTTCTAAAAATGAAGTGAAAGTCTACATTTATCTTGCAAGAACAGGTGAGCATAAGGCAAGCGACATCTCTGAAGCCTTGTCTCTCCACAGAACTGAAACCTACAGAATTCTTCGAGATTTTAAAAAAAAAGGACTAATATCATCTGTTTTTGAAAAACCGTTAAAGTTTATAGCCATATCTTTTGACAAAGCTTTAGACATACTCATAGAAACCAAAAGAATGAAGTTAAGCCTTCTTGAAAAGAAAAGAGAAAATTTAGTTAATCTTTGGCTTTCGCTTCCAAGACCCGAAGTAGAGCTTGAGCGAAAAGAGGTTTTCCAAATATTGGAGGGTGAAGAGCAGATAAGCTTGAAAGCAGATGAAATACTCGATAATGCTGAGCGGGAAATACTGATTTTTATATCAGAGCGTGAAATTGCCCACTTCTACCATTCCGGGTTTCTGGACAAGTTGGAAAAGTCTTCTAAAAAGGGCGTAGGCATTAAACTCCTAACCAATTATTCTCCTAAAACATGTTTTTTCATTGAAAAACTAGGCTGAAGCGAAGTAAATATTCAACTTTGAATTCTGAGGAGCTGCCGACTTTCATATTGGCAGACGACAAGCAACTGCTTTCGCTGATTAGAAAAGAGAATGGGAAGAAGAGGGTTGCGGCTCTGTGGACGAAATACGATGCTTTCATAAAAGCTCTGAAAACGCTTTTCAACGAGCTTTGGAGCAACGATGCTTAAGCCGTTATCTCTTTTATTTTAACTTTGTTTTTATTTCCTGCCAAACTGAATTGGCTAATATTCTTGTTTCTTTGTCTATTGCCATTACCAAGGCCAAATATATTACTCCGCCTAAGGCTGTTATGCTTAAGGTTGTGTGTATTCTAGTTTGGTGGGGGATGATGTAGATTGCTGCTGCCATTACCGCTGAGGCGAAGAGGTATTTTGCAATGTTTTTCCATGGGACTTTTATTTCTGTCATTCTGCATACCATTGCGTATAGTATGAGAAA
>WUQU01000396.1 GCA_009889605.1 Candidatus Bathyarchaeota archaeon
GAACGCCCGGGAGCTGTTGCTCAACTTCGCCCCCTTGAGGTGCGCCTACGCGGCCCAGGCGGAGATCAGACACGTCTGCTGGCAGATGTTCGCACACGCGTGGCGCTTGTGGCCCAACCTCGCCAGACTGGTGTGGGAGGAACTCCCCCAGCTACATAGAGATTTCTGCACCAAAGTGCCAAAGGGAGAGGACTGCCGCCTATACGCCATAAAAGACGCCGAGGAGAAACACGGCCCGTTGCCGGAAAAGCCGTGGATGTCGGGATAGCAGTAAAGAAAAATATATAAATAAGAAATTTCTTTTAGTCTAATATGGAACAGGGAAAAAGCCAAATAATAGCTCAAAAGATCAAACGCTTCTTGTGTTTAATCGATATGTTACTAAATGGGCGTTATGATAGGGCTGAATATGATAAATAGTGAGCTTCCTTTTTCTTTCAGTCGCACTAAAATGTCGGGCGATTTGTTTGTAGTAGAAATATATCTCTGTGTTAGGGGCGATATAATTGAAGACATATTTAACAAGGCAGTAGATATGAAATCAATAGGAGAGGGCCTTCTTGTGTTCACAAAGTCGCAACTGGCGCAGAACTTAACTATAAGAAAAGAGAACGATATAGCGGTAGTTCTTTTACCGCATGTGACAACAAAGCCAATATTTCGGTCGCGTTACCATTACGATTTGATTGTAACGCGCAGAAAAGTCTATCTATTACGCTATACTAAGAACGGCACAAATGTAGACCTAAAAGAGCATGCTAGAGAAGAGCTCGCCGAATTGTTAAACAAGTACAAGCCGATAGAGCGCATTATATACACAGATTGCTATGAGCAGAAACATAACTAAAAGAACTGCAAAGTTGCTTTCAAAAGCAAAAAAGTTGCTGGACGAAAACGGCATAATAACGCACAGCTTGTTAGTAAAGCGGTTTTCGCTAACTCCCAGCCAAGCTCTATATCTTTTGAGGCTGCTTGTTTCGGAGAACTCAATAGTCTGCAATACTAATTACGGCATAATGTTGTGCGGTCGCGAGGAAGCAATTAGTAAATACTTAGAATCGCTGAAAAACGCAATTGTAGAAGACGCCAAAGACTGGGGTTGCAAATCGCGCTGTTGCTCAAATACTGTCGCTGAAATAGCAACAAGAAAGCGCATAAAAGCTATGCTGTCTGTAATTGGGCTTTCGCGAGGGACTAAATTCATAGCCAGATTAGTGCAAGAAATTCATAATGCTACTATAATCAGAAAATCAGGCAATGTTATAGTTGTAGTGTTGTGCTTCTAGTTTAGGGCGGAAACGGGATATGGAACTAGCTACAGTACAGAAGCGTGAAAACAGAAGTTCTCCTTAGTGCTGTTTTAGGTTAATAATTACTGTAGTATGATTTTAATCTATGCGAATTGGGAGAATTGCGTGTATTCCTGGCTTCAGAGAAAGAAGTCAACACTGTAATGGCTTTGGAACGGTTATTATCATAGAGAATGAATACGAAAGATATTATTCAGAGATAGGGCTGAAAAGAACTGTCGCAATTTTATATGAATGTAGTTCTGAAACATGCTTCATGTTCCAAATAAATGGAGTGGGGTTGAGCTCAAAGCTTAAATTATTTGTGTCTAATATTTGAAGAGTATGAGAGCAAGCGTTCCTGATAGCGTTGATGAAATAGGCATACAAGCGCCTTTAGTCAAGTTGGAATGGGTTAACAGTGGGACATTGGTCTACTTGAGATCTCCGCGATTAGAATTGTGCAAAAAGTCAAGCTATCGGTTAGAGCCAAAAAGTTCAAAAAAGAAGAAAAAAATCGACTCAATAAGAGTTCTTTTTAACAACGTCTTACTGGCGTTGTTATGATTGTGCATATATTCTATCTGAAATTTAACAGAAGAGTCAAACTAAAAATATGCGTAGCGCTGAGTTAAAAGAAGAGAATAGGGATGTTACTGCTCGCTGGGGAGGATTTAGCGAAGAAGTAAAGCGTCCGATAGCGTTTGTGTTCTTAATGTTCCAGCTTGAGAGCAAGCGGTTTGCTGATGAGTTCATAAAATCTGAGTTAAAACTATTGCTTAACAGAAAAGAATCGGTTTTCACTGTAGAGACATATGCAGAGCTACTATATGGAAGTGAAGTTCGAGGCATAGATTTCTATTTGCAGATCAGAAAAGGGATAGTTAACATCTCTTCTTCTACACACTTAAAAGCGATAGTTAACATCTCTTCTTCTACACACTTTTTCGTTAATGAAGAGAGAAGCAAGAAGATGAGAAGAGCGCTGATGACTATTCTGCTTTCTGGCAGCGAAATAGTTCAGCTCTTCTAGTTCATTCGTCTTTAGGCAATTAGACAGTATATGAGATTCAGCGATATCAGAGTCGCGCGTTCAGGAAAATTGTTATGGGCTTCAGCCGATATGAGCGCAAAGATTTTGGAGCAGAGATCGGCTTTAAGTTTACAGAAGACTAGCACACTAAATTTACCTACTCCCAAGAAGAGGGGGTATATGTTTACGTTACGTAACAG
The DNA here is from genome assembly GCA_009889605.1 of Candidatus Bathyarchaeota archaeon. GTDB lineage: Archaea > Thermoproteota > Bathyarchaeia > Bathyarchaeales > Bathycorpusculaceae > WUQU01. Next base: position 2,523 of record WUQU01000396.1, read on the forward strand.
AGTAAAGTATATAAATATAAGATTTTATAGTTCGTGTTCACACAGCATATAGGTCGAATTGTAAAAATATCGCGCAATAAAGTGGCCGTTTTAGGATTGTTAAAACAAGGCGTCTACGAGACGTCAACATCAAAAATCCTAATAACTAGCTCAGACTGCTCTCTGCCCGAAGAAGCTTTTCAAGCCGATTTCGATGTTGCCAATTTTGTTACATGTCTTAGTTTCGGCATAGTTCTTTCTGGCGAGCCAAAAATAGGAGATATTGTACGACAAGCTAACGAAAAGTGTGGCGATGTTGGTTGCGGTGTAGAGCCGATTGATTCCGATATACTTTTCGGCTCAAGACATGTCGCAATAATAGGAGGGACTGGTTCGGGCAAGACGAGTTTAATTATGCGGGCTGTTGAGAAATTTAAAGGAAATGGAAAGATAGTCATACTCGCTTACCATCCAGACTTGTTGGAGCTATCTGTTCTACCTCATGTTGAGGTAGTGCAACCCAAGATAAATATTTGCGATTTAGATTATCAGTCGCTCTTTATGCTGTTGCAATTTCACCGCCTGTCTGCAGAGCCTGTAAAGATGCAACGTTATTTGAGAATGCTTTTGCCTATTGCGTGCAAGGCGTCTAAAAAATTCGGCGAACAGTCTCATGAAGTCTTGTTAGATCTTCTCCACATTCTTACAATGCTAGAAGACATAGAGCAGAGTTGCAAATCAACTGCTCTTGTAGCTGACGGTAAAGACATAAGAATATGCAGACTTAGACAGCTTCTCGAGGAGGAGCTTGGAAGGCTTAAGTATGGCGCTGTAAAACATTTAGCTCGCAGTCGTGATGCAGAGTCTATAAACTCGCTTCTAATGTATTCCGAGATGGCTTTAACAAGCAATCTGTTCGGCGAAACAAAACTTTTGGGGGACAAGCCGGTAACTGTTGTCGACATAACTTCAGCTCTAAGCCTAATTGTCGGGCAGATTGAAGGCAGGCTTGCTTCTATTCTCTCTCTTATTTTCACTCAGAGAATAAGAGAAAACAGAACAGAACCGCTTTATGTTGTTGTGGACGAGTTCGTGGCTTTATCTTCAGTTGAATACATCAGACAGATATTTGAGTTGCTTTTAATGCAGGGAAGGAAGTTCGGCATATACTTAATAGTTGCCGGACAGCCTCACCCCTCAATTTACGATTTGCTCTCAAACTTCCCAAGCACAACCTTGGGGAGGGTTGCTGGTTCACATTCAATTAAAGAGCTTGCGACAAGTTTGCCGAATGTCCCGACTGAAGTATTGAGAGTTTTGCCTACGCTTCAGCCTATGGAGATGATTGGAGTAAGTGCAGACAGAATTCTGCCGTTTAGAGTTCTCCATCCGTCTTGGCGCAATGTATAGATATTTAGCTGTTGATACAGCAATGAGATACGGGACATGTATTAGGCTAGATGGCGCTAAATCTTATACTATCTTCACTATAGTTTCAGTGGCGGTGACGGAAATGGGCATTATTGATGTGTATACAGAATTCGGCACTACTAATATTAGCAAGGAGGAGTTTGTTGACTATGCCAAAAGCGTAGAGTATTTTATGTTTGAAAAACACGGCAGTAATACTGAGATATGTATAGTAGACGGCACTGCTATGCCGGCATTGTGTAAAAGCGTTGTAAACGTGACAAAAAGTCCTATTAAAGACTCTGAGATAGCATACGATGTGTTTGTACGCAACGCTAAAGCGGAAGACATCAACAATATAATAACGCTTAACAAGCTGGCTCACAAAGAGGCAAACAAAATTGCGTCTCTTCTCTGGAGCTATCTGCAACGCAAATACTCATGTACTGTTCCGTTTGGTTCTCATCCCGTTTTAGAGCGCTCGCTGTTTTTCTCTTAACATACTGAGAAGAGCTCGAAGGAAATTTCTACCTTTTAGGGAGTGGAGGAGTTCAGAAGAAGGAAATTCTGTCTTTTTAGATCGGTAAGGACTTCAGCTTTTTCTCTGAGAGAGGAGCAAAAATTATATAGAGAGGAGGACATTTCTCCTATGCAACGCTTTAAAGTAGATATATCTAAAATTCTTGAGGAGTTCTTAACGCGACAGAAAGAGGAGAAGGAACAAAAAGGCGAAAACGCGTAAAAAACTAATTTCTTCGGCAGAATTAACGCAAAATTTCAAGGAGCGGTTTGTAGGTCTCTCTGTAGTCGTATTTGAGCGCGTGTTGTCTAGCTTCTCTGCCTAATTGCTCAAGAGTTTTTTCGTCGTTTAACAGCTTATGGAGAACTTCTCTTATTTTTTCAAAATCGGGCACGTGGATTAGCAACAAATTTCCTCTGTCTTCAACTTCTTTTACTTCTTTAGGCTTAATGCCAATTCCATATGCGTGTTCGTTAGTTGCTGGAGCATCGTTGTATACGACTGGAACGCCGCAAGCGTTGGCCTCTAAAACGGGTATGTTAAAGCCCTCTGCGCCAGAAAGCGACAAATAAACTTTTGCCATGTTGTAGAGATATGACATCCAGTTGGCAAGTGCTGTCGGTCTAGTGTGGACATAACAAGTAAAAGGAAATGCTATTTCGCATACTTTGTTCATGAACTTTCTGTCGTCCCAGCTAGATTCCCAAATACCGACAGACATTACGTCAATAAACTTGGGCATGCCTAGAGGAACGAATTCGCTGACGTCTATTCCGACAGGCATGAGTATATACGGCAGATCAAGCGCTTCTAGTTGTTGCGCAACAAATCTAGACGGAGCGAGCAAGTATTCGTATTCTTTCAGCCATTCTTTTGCATAACGCGGTATTGGCCCCTCTGTGAATAAATAAAGAGATGCTTTAGCGCCGCGTTTGGGGTGTCTGTAGGCAAGCCAAGTGCCTATTTGTAAGTCGTGTACCAGCTTTCCGTCTTTTATTACGTCAACCCAAGCGCCTAGGTGAACATAATAACCGTGCTGTTCTAGAAAAGCCTTAATAGTACGGGCAACTCTGCCAAAGCCGCGCATTTAGACTCCCAGTACTTGTTTCCACTCAGATACTGCGCGTTCCAAACCCGAACGTATGTCGTATTTAGGCTCCCAGCCGAGCACTCTCTTAGCTTCAGAGTAGTCGACTACTATCCGCTTAGGCTCATTCGGCCTTACATATACGTTGGGTAAAATTTCTCCCCTCCATCCTGTGATTTCCGCTATTATTTTGGCCACTTCAGCAATTGTATGGTACTTGCCTGTGCCGAATGTAAACAACTTACCGATTATTTCTTCTTTTTCTTTTTTCTCAAGAATTGAGAGATATGCTGATATGTGATCTTCTCTGAACATAAAATCTCTCTCAGTGTCGAGCCTGCCCATTATTATTTTCTCTCTGCCCTGTAACATCTCAGTAATAAGCTTTTCTATAACAAAGTGACGCTGTCCTACAAACGCTCTGCCGTATGTGTTAGTCGGCACTACTACTACATACGGCAAGTTGTATGTTTTCCTCATATACTCCAGATAGTAGTAAGCGCTTATTTTCGAAACGGCATAGGGCGAGGTGGGACTGAATTCTGATTTTGGAGATATAGGCTCTGCTGAGTCGTACATTTCAGTCGTGCCGGCAAAGACGAACAGCTCCAGATTCTCTAGAGCTTTTTTCCTCAACGCTTCTACTAAATTTATTGTCCCTATGACGTTTGTCTCCATATATGTCCTGGGCATATTGAAAGACTCTGAAACCGGCGTAAGGGCTGCCAGGTGGAACACTAAGTGGGGCATAACTTCTTCTACAGCTTTAATTATGCTGTGGTAGTCCGTAAGATCGCCGTAAATGAATTTAATGCCATCTGGCAAGCGCCTGCCAGTTGATACAAACCTGACGAGACCATAGACGTCATATCCCTTTTCGATTAAGGCTTTAGATAAGTGGTAACCTATAAACCCGGTAACTCCTGTTATTAACACGCGCATATCTTTTCGTTTTCAAATGATTAAATAAGTAGTTCTGTGCTCTACATCGCCGTGCAAGAACAATAGAGCGATTAGTTAAAAAACGCACGCGATAATTAGGGCGTGAGATTTCGTTCCGCTAAGTTTGAGCAAGAGGAGAGATCAATAAGCGTATCTGTAGAAGCATATGAGTATGAGAGCGAGAGTCTAGGAATTACTGTCTTATTGTATAGCAAGATCGCTTTACTTCATTATAAGGCCTATTCGAGAGAACTTGAGAAAATTGCAATAATGGTATTCGAAGAAGGCCGGCCATTTTTTATTACTTTTGCGACTATGTTCGGAACGAGATTAGATTTCATAGTAGAAGTGCACTGGTGTTGTGTTAGGGTGAAAGAAAAAATGAATTATATTGAAAGCGAAGTGAAAATCGACAAAGCGAGGGAAGCAAACAATGCTGTAATCGCTTTCAATGTAATATTAGTCTGACCTCCTCCCATCTCTATTATCCTTCAGTCTGCTTTCTGCAGAGCAGTATGGCAATTATGATTAGAATTATTGCAATAAGGAGTATTATAAGGCCCTCTCTTGTTGTAATAAATATGGGCGCTGTTGAGGTGACTGTTGTGGTGTAAATTGAAGTTGTAGTTACTGTTTCTGTTACAGTAGAGCGCTTGGTAACTGTAACTGGAATTGTTGTAGTTATTGTTTCAGTTTTAGTTTTAGTAATTGTAGTTGTAACTGGGACTGTCTCAGTTATTACTTTAGTCACAGTTGTAGTCGTAGTAATCGGTACAGTAATTGTTGTAGTCGTAGTAGTGACGTTTTTACAAGGCCTAACAGTTATTGTGTATGAAAGCGTGCCCGAAGACGTAGGAGCAAAAGCTATGTATAGGTAATTTGATAGCGTAGCATTTAGGGGTGCATTTGCCATAACTAGAAACTCTCCTGGCTCGTAGATGTAGTCTCTAAACTCGTATGCGTAAATTCCAGTATATGGTATCATGCTTGTTTTAATAAGCAGAATAGATTCAAACTCCGGCTTATAGGGCCACTGCCACGGAGAGACGAGGAAGTTAATATACGATTCTTTAATAAACGTGATGTTGGGGTAAGAATAAAACGGAAAGATGTTTCTTATGCCGTAACGTTCTAGAAGCCAAGCAACGGCGCCGGAGTACTTGTATTCATAGTATTTATTAGTCCTTAAAGGCACGCTGAACGGATTCACTTTGTACAATCTCTCGCTATAATAGGAGCGGGGAAACCAAAACTGAAACCAAGGTATTCCGGATTTATTCTGCATATACAAGACGGTGAGGCCTTCAGCGCTTGCTTCAACAAACCAACTGTTGAACTGAGAAAAGTCGCGCAGATATGCTGCCTGTAAGGCGTGTGCAAACTCGTGTGCAACAACTTTTTGCAGTTGAAAATCGTCTAGTCCGCAAGCTATTTCTATTTTGTACACACAAGCGCCGGCTCCGCTGGCTGAAAAATACGCCAGGCCTGCATAATTATCAAGTTTTTTGGCTTCTATGTAAAAGTTGGGACACAGAGAGGGACATGTAGCTATTCTGCAGTAGCTGTTGTACACTTCTTTAGCATATTTGTTCAGTTTGTCTCCATAACCGCAGTTATCAACTACTTGAAACGCGTAAGCTGAAAAGACTAGGAGCAGGAAAAGAAAAAGTAATTTAGCCTTCATTCTTTTCTATTTTAGCCAGCTGGAGTTGTATGCTTGCCAACATTTCTTTTACTTCTTTATTTCTCAGCTCGAGATAGTTGCCGAAAGCGAGACCTACCATGAAGAAAGTGGCTAAATAGCTGACGAAAGTAGACCAGTCTATGGGCTGTCCCAGCAAATAGCGCGAAGAATTAGTTGCAAACAAAACAGATAAAAATGAGACAACAGGATATATGCGTCTTTTTATTCCAATTCCAGCTAGAATGCCAAGCGCAAACAAGCCTACGGCTATTGGGCTTATATCGAACGAGACTACTATGTAGTCCATGAATTTTCACTCTCTCTTAAAAAATAAATAGTTTTTGACCCTATTAGGCGATTTTTTTGTGTCTAAACTCGATGTGTGGCAGAGTTCTTATCACTTCAAAAGTTAAGTTTGAAAGCTGATTTAACAACTTTACGGCAAGTTCAGCGCCTTCTAGCGACGTAGCTCTTCTCTCAGCCCATCTTATCCACACTCTTGCCTCATCTACTGCAGAGCACTCTGCCGATGTGCAAACCAGCCAGCTCGTTATGGGTTTTTCCGGCGCTATTGAGTAGATTTTTTTGAGCGCTCTTCTGTACAGCGCAGTGGCAGTGTCCAAATACTCCGCCTTTCCTGTGGCGAGGTAGAAGCCCAGCTCCATAAGCGAAAAGGCCACTAGTCTCATAATTCTGGCCTGAGGACGCGGAAGGATGTTTGCGACCTTGTGGGAGTATGCTATAGCTGTCTCAAGCGCGCCGTACAGTTTCACTACGGGATCGTCTTTTCTAGCAGATCTCGCAGAGCCCTTCCAGTAGACTATAGTGTCGCCGTTGTCGCCGGGACAGATAAAACGTGCAAGACAGTTTTTTATTAGCATAAAGCGTGCAGAGCATCTAACAGCTTCCACTTTTTCAGATATTCTATGATTTCTTCCCTTGTTTGTGTGTAGACCCATTTCCCAACTTCTGAAAGCTCTACTATGCCGTCCTTAATGACTGTTTCCATCTTAAGAAGCTCAGTCCATATACGCCAGTCATACTTAAGGCCGACTTTTTCTACAGCCTTTTTTGCCAGTTCGTTGATTTCCTCAACTGTTGAGACGCCTTTTGAGAGTCTCTCCATCACTACGAGTCTGATAAGCTCTCCTATTGGCGAATATGCGCGAGTATTTAGCTGGTACATAGCCTTGATTCCTTTTTGTTCTGCTGGGTTTGCTTCTTCTTTTGTTTAATTACAGGAACCGCGCTCATAAGAGAAGAATTTCCTATCTATTTTAAATTTTCTAGAAAAAAGCGGACAGAACAGAGGATTTTCTAGAGTTTGCAAAAAACTCAACATTTAGCATACACTTCTGCGTACACAAACGCTTTTTCTCCAGCGAGAGGGATGCACAAGCGACAGACGTTCTGCTTAGCTGGTGCACAAATGCCTAAAGGTAAGTACTACTCACAAATACGTCGTTTGTGTACGCCAATTGGCTGAAATACGTCGTTTGTGTATGCAGAAATGAAAACAGTTAGATTAAGTAAGCATAAAGGCATCTAAAACGAGTGCCGAAAGAAAATTTGTTAAAATAGGCAATCAGATCCGCTTCAGCTTACTCTCTATCTACGACAATATGCATGCCTGCAACGCGCACATATAATGTTTCGAGACTGTATAAAACAGTGAGATACCGCTCTTTGTTAAAACGCTATAGGGATTGAACAGTTGAAATACAGCGATAAAGTCTGAACGGTTCAGCAGATTTGTTCAGTCTAATCTCTCTTCAGCCCTAAAGAGCGACAAGAATCTTTTCATTTTATCAGATCGGCGGAATTTGAATTTTTTAACTAAACGCTAAAAGATACTATGGACATCCTGAAACGGATTTTACTAGTAGATCCGCTATATCGTATCAGATTGAGATACGAAGAGCATGAAATTAAAGTGTACCTTTTTGTCGATACCTCCGGCTCAATGTACGTTACGCTCGAGGAAGAGTACGGCATTCCGCGCGCCGTTGATTTCGCTCTGTCAATTGCATTTTCAATACTAAGATTGCTCATAAACAGAAAGTTTAAGCTTAACGGCGTCATCGGCTTTTTCTCGGATAAGCGTGAAGATTTTACATGCGGCGACAAGAAGTGCTATACGCTCCACGAATACCTCAATTTAGAATACAAGCCTTATGTTGATTATTTATTGCTCAGAGGAACTACTCTTGCAGATCTAAAACCGTCTGAAATCAGGATGGGCATTACAACTGGCGGAACAGCCCCTACTCATCTCCAAAAGTATATATTCAGAAAATATGGCGCTCCGCAGATTCAGTTTTTAGTTACAGACGGCCATACGCCGCCGATTAAGACTTTTGATGTGCCGACTGTAGTTTATATAGTGCCCGGCGGAGAAAAACCCGAGTGTGAGGGTAAATGTGATGTTGTGTTCGTGAAAGTTACTGAAGAATCATAGCCATTTCCTTTAGGCAAAGCAATATATTCTTCTACTTTTAGCTCTATATGTTGACGACTGTGCAGACGAAGAAAAAATACACAAAACCAACTGCATATATCGGCCTTATTAGTCGCGATAAAATCGTAATAATAGAAACTGAAAACTGCAACGAAAACGCAGTGAAAAACGTGTTTTTTGAATATGCTGAAAGCCTAGCTGAAATCGAAAAAGAATATATAATCTGCAATAAAAAGGAGTTTCATGAGCTTGAAACTTGCATACCAAAAGACGATTAAACGAGCACAACCGCCAGACAGTGAGCGAATGTGGGGAGATGCATTTATATTCAAATCTATTAGGATGGAAGATACGGATTCGCAGTCAGATTTTGAGAGGAATCTAAAAGAGAAGATTAACTTTTTAGGCTAAGTTCACAATCGAGAACTCGTCAACAACTTCTTTTCTGTGAACGACGTGCTGATAGATTAGCAAAGTGTTGTTAATAACAGGCTGAACAACAAAGGACGTAGGTGCGACTATTCTCAAAGCGATGAGTTGCTCTTCGTTAATTTCAAGAGAGATCCACTCTAGTCTTGATGTGTATACTTCACTCTCTTCTGGCCACTCTATTGATTTAAAAGAATTAAGCGAACCTAGTTGCGTCTCGCATCCAATAAATAATGCATACGAATGCATTTGCGTTAGCATTTGCGTTAAAGTGTAGAACCATGCACGCATTGAATTTAAAATACTATTGATTTAAAAGAATTAAGCGAACCTAGTTGCGTCTCGCATCCAATAAATAATGCATACGAATGCATTTGCGTTAAAGTGTAGAACCATGCACGCATTGAATTTAAAATACTGCAGAAATTAAACACTAATGAAGTATACATATCCAAGTCCCCTAATAACAGGGTTTGTGCAGAACTTTCACGGCCCGTTGTATTCTGCAGTAGAGCGCGACGCAATAGACGTTGAGGAGCTAGTTACGCCGATTACTGATTTCGATTCACACAAAGACGACTTTGTCATAGCAGTGTTCTTGAAGCTCATGGCGGTGAACGAAATGTCAGGTCCCGGCTTGTTGTTGGCTACGCACATGGGTGTATACAAAGATCCAGTTAAGATGTTACTAGGCAGTATTGATAAATCTATACGCATACTGGCAAATGTAGCGAAAAAGAAGAAAGAAGTGACGTCAGTAAAGGGGTTAGGTGCGGAAATAGTCGACGCGGAACAGACGGGAGAGCCAAGGTGGGTGA
>WUQU01000397.1 GCA_009889605.1 Candidatus Bathyarchaeota archaeon
ATTGATGAATAAAGCGGTTCTAAATTCAGAATCATATGTCCCCACCTTCCACCAATAGCAGTTATTATCCTTGGTTAAAGACAGGTTGAAGTCCTGCGGTGTACAGCAACCCGCAGACTTCGTACATGCCTTTTTTCGTTACGCAAAGCACAACACCAGCCGTTTCTGCGGCTTTCAATGTTTCAGGCATTATGTCCCTGTTGCGCACAATGATAACAACAGGAATGCCGACAACCCCCGCTGTCCTCACACATTGCGGTGTTGCAAGCCCTGTTACAAGCAGTGAACCGGGTTCTGTAAGTGCGAGCACGTCGCTCATCAAGTCAGAGGCTGCAACTTTACTGATTTCTATGTTCAAATCGGCATCCTCTGGTGCAATTACTTTTCCTTCTACTATTTCAAGTATTTCTCTAAGCTTCAAGGATATCACCTCGGTAGGCGTATTTTACAAATGCCTCGTAGGTCCACGGGCAAGTTGCTTTAAACATCTTCGCAATAGCTATGGCGTACTGCTCTATTTCCCACTGGGCGTGAGAATCCGCTCGCAAACTCAAGAAATTCATCAAACTTCTCGCGTTAACCGTCCAATAAAACTGCGTGTAAGTTGAAAGAGGTAGAACGATACGTGCAAGTTCTCTTGCAACACCCATGTTGAGCAATTCTTTGTAAGTGTGATAAGCCTCCTCGAAGGTCTTCACCATTGCTTCCTTAACTTTCTCAAGAAGTTCTGTGTCATCAACAACTATCGCCTTTTGCCTGTCCTCAGGAACGTTAATTCTTATGTTTTCAGGTATGTAAAATTCTTCCTCTTTTATTTCCGTATACCTCTGGCTTATCTCGTTAAATGAACCAATCCTGTGCCTAAACCACTGCCTTGCAACGAAAAGCGGTGCTTTAACGTGAAATGTAAAGACTATATGTTCAAAAGGTGTCTCGTGCCCGTGTTCCATGAGATACATAATTAGTGCCTTGTCGCGTTCGGGTGTTTTCAACCCTTGACCATACGAAACTCGAGCGGCTTTAACCGCTGCGTAATCATCCCCCATCATATCTACAAGCCTTACAAAACCCTTGTCGAGAATTTTTTCTTCAAGATTCAATTTATCATTTGTTTTTTCGATGTGTTCGATGTTTTCTGAGATTCCCAAAGAGATCCACCTCCAAAAGACTCGAAACTTTCTTGTATCTTTCTTCTGATATAAGACCTTCTCTTAGCCATGAATCTAAAAGCTCTATCGATAATATCTGAGTAACCGGTTCAAAAGTTAATCTGTGAAAAGGTGTTGGACCGTAAATTTTCAGCAATTCAATGTGTTCTTCTGTTGGATAGCCTTTGTGTACCGATAACTTGTATTGTGGAAATTGCAAATCGAATTTCTTTATTATCTTGTCCCTTGTTACTTTTGCCAGAATCGATGCAGTGGAGATTTGATAAATTTCGCCATCGCCTTTCACGATGCAAGTTGCCGGATAGTTCAATTTCAAATTCTTACCGTCAACAAAGACATTTTTTATTTCAACAAATTGACTAAGCAATTCAAGTGCCCTGTTCATAGCAAGTTCCGTTGCGTGGAATATGTTGTACAGATCAATTTCTTCTGGTGTTGCCAATCCTATTCCAAACTTCGCTTTTGAAAAAATTATCTCGTATAGTTCGTTTCTTTTTTTCTCGGACAGCTTCTTACTGTCATCTATGCCTTCTATATAAACATCATCATCGAGAAAAACCGCCGCTGCAACAACAGGTCCAAAGAGCGGTCCTCTTCCAGCTTCGTCAACGCCTATTATTGTATAATCGATAGATTTATCTTTACTCATATTGCAATTTGTCCTACCTTTTTACCGTATTGTATATTTCATTAACATCCCTTACAAACCCTTCAATCTTGTCACCAGTAACAACTATAAGCCAATTTTCTTTGAACCAAGCGTACAGATCAGTACTCTCAAGCCTTACAGTGAAAACTCCATAGTCGCCCATGTTTACTTTCATGTACTTGATCTTCAAAGGATTACCGTACTTTTTCGTTATCTTGTTCCAATTTTCTTTCGCTTCTTCATTACTTTCGTATTTGAATAGCATGAAAAATCCATCAACACCGTCGAAAATAGCAAAACGACCATCTCCGAGTTGAATATCTCCAGAACCGTTAATACAACCGCTCTCAAGCAGTGTGTACTTATTACTAAGAACGTTGACCGCCGCTTCTAACGAATAGCTCGATGGAGGAACTTCTGGAATGAACGGTATAGAGCACGATGAAAGAATTAAAATGATCACTAAAACTACAAAAGCTGTTAGAAGTTTTCTTATATCTCTCATCTTATCACCTGCCGAGTTACTTAACTTTTTCTCCATAAAAGTATTCAATCGCCTTCTTGATTATTATATCACTCATAACGAGATCTGCATGGTCGAAACCTCTAAAAATCTCGCATTTTCCATAATAAGTTGCGCTTTCAATTGGAACCATTCCATCATTATCGGTGAATTGCTTATCTGAAAATAAAATATCTGTGACCGATTTCAAAAATAGAAGTCCTGTCGTTGAGAACATTTCGGTTGTCACAAGGTTTTCAAACATCACATCAGCTTTTTGGGTTATCACAGCTGCAAAATTTAGAAATTCAACATCATTTGGTACTTCTGGATATCTCGAACCATACATTAAATATCTATAATTCGGTGCGTACGTATATCCACCCGAAATGTTTGAAGCTATGAGCACGTTCTTTATAAATCCCCAGTCTTTCCTGAGCTTAAGCAAACTCTTGTTCATGACTATGAACTTTGCCAAAGG
>WUQU01000398.1 GCA_009889605.1 Candidatus Bathyarchaeota archaeon
AGTACATTGATGTTTTACCTCTTCTCAAGTTGGGACCCCAAGTAATATCTTTTGATAATATTCCATCCCAGTTCTTGAAGCTTTCAAGTGCTTTCACTAAGCCTTCTCTTGTTAAGTTTTTGCCTGCTCTCACCAAACCTTCGGTGAAGACTTCAGCTGCGATAAATCCTGCAACTGCGTAAGATGATGGAATTTCTTTTGGGTATGTCTGTTGGAAAATAGAAATGGCTCTTTGGTAGTCTCTAACAAAATCTGGTCTGTCTGGAGTTGCCAGTGGTACCCAACCAGTAAATATTACACCTTCGGCATATTTTCCAGCAAGCTTTATGAAGGATGGATCAGCATTTGGGTAAATCGTTATGATTTTGCTATCAAGACCGTAATCTCTTATTGTCTTTATCCATCTTATGGTATCTGTTATCAATCCGTAAATCACTATTACATCTGGGTTCTTTTCAACAAGCTTTATGACCGGACCGCTGTAATCAGTATCTGCTGGGTTGTATGATATTTCAACAGATGGCGTCATTTTGTAAGTCGAAAGTCTCTCTTTGAACGCTGCATACCCTTCCAAGCCTATGTCGTTGTTCATATAAACTATTGCAGGAGCTTTAAACTTTGCAATTTCACCAACGTACTTTGCAATCAGGGTTCCTTCAAGTGTGTAGTCTGGTTGAACACCAAATATGTACCTTTTTGGTGGAAACACAAGCTTCGATGTTCCTGCACCTTGGTATACGAATGGAACTTTGTTCTGTTCAAGGTAGTCCATTACCGCCAAACAACCGTAAGTACCAAGTCCACCAACTATTGCAAAGACTTTATCCTGTTCAACTAACCTTTTGACTTCGACAACTGTTTTTGCAGGGTTGAGCTGGTCATCGGCAACTATGAGTTCTATTTTCCTTCCGTGTATGCCACCACGACTGTTGATCCAGTTGAAATACGCCTTCATTCCTTTGGTCATTTCTTGTCCGATAACAGCATAAGCACCAGAAAGCGCTTGGAATGAACCAATAACTACCTTATCGTTGTAAACACCTACTTCTGCAAATACATTTACCAAGAGTACTAATGTCAAAATAAGAGCGAAGAACCTCTTCATACACCCACCTCCTAAAGTAGGATACAGTAAATTTTACTCTTAAATAATTCCGAGTTTTCTTGCTTCTTGCAAAAGGCTATCCCTAAAATCAGGGTGTGATACAGAAATCAGCGCAAGTGCTCTTTTTCTAACTGGAAGACCTCTCAACTTTACAGCTCCC
>WUQU01000399.1 GCA_009889605.1 Candidatus Bathyarchaeota archaeon
GCAAGGGCTTGATTAATTGAATGCTTTAGTATTATTGTGATTGATGAAAAAGGTCTTTGATAAGGAATGGCTTAAGAAGGGCTTTAGAATTTAAAAACTCTTAAAAGAGGCGGGGAGAGAGGTCTTTTTGCTCCCCTTAATTTAAGGGAGGGGAAGATGAAGATAACAAGATTACTTATCCTTTTAATAGCAATCCTCGGTTTAACCCTTGGCTTTAGTTTTTATGCTTATGGAGAAGTAAAGGGAGAACTCAAAACAACCCAAGCCCAATTAGCCGAGACAGCATCTCAACTTAAACAAACACAAAGTATCTTAGAAGATACGCAAACTAAACTAAAAGAGACTGAAGCCCAACTTAAACAAACAGAAATCGCCCTGGAAAACACACGAAACGAGTTAGGGAAAGCCGAATCCGAGATTTTATCTCTTAGGGCAACAAATATAAGCCTTACTCAAAAATTGGCAGAATTAAATCAAGCCAAGATAGAAATTGAAAGAATTAATCAGGAACTATTAGCGGAGATAAGTCGTCTAAGAAAAGCAAAGACATATATTAACCCAACCTATGCCGAGATGTGGAGGTTTCTGCTGGAGGACAAGACTGACAAGAACCCTTATATCCCAGGGGCTTACACCTGCCTTGAATTTTCTCGCGATGTGAATAACAACGCCGAAGAACAAGGCATCCGCTGTGCTTTAGTTTTAATTTTCTTCAGGGATGGTAAGGGACATGCCATAGTGGCTTTTGAGACCACTGATAAAGGACTTATATTTATCGAACCCCAGCGTGACCAGGAAGTTAAGGTAGCGATAGGAATTGACTATGCTAAGGTAAATGACTTCTTTATAGTAGGCGACACGGTTATCACGAAATATAGCATAATCTGGTAGAAAATTTAAACTTCAGTTTAATTCCTTGATTAGGTAATATCCTTCGTCTCTATAACCAAGGGCACGATAGTATTCCTTTGCCCCAATTCCGCTTAAAACCGCTATTCCTTTAGCCCCTAATTCCTCTAAGGAGATCCTCTCCGCTTCCTTAAGCAGATTCTTTCCCATCCCCTTATGCTGAATTGCCACTTCACTCTTCCCCCCCAAGGGAAGTTCAGGACCGAAGATATGGAGTTCCCTCACAATAGCCAAGTTGCCATTAAAGGGGAAGCGAAGTCGCAATAGACCAAATAAAGTTTCCCTTTCATCTTCATATGAAAGAAAAATCTCCCTTCCCCCTGATGCTTCATAATCAAGCCTTTTTAATTCTGGCTCCCC
>WUQU01000400.1 GCA_009889605.1 Candidatus Bathyarchaeota archaeon
AAACTTACAGAACCAAAAATTCAAAAATTATCTGGGGACTTAGAACACGACAATTTTGTTTTTGGGAAAATTTTATATTTGTGAATTGCGCGCAGCAAACGATCAATGAAAATAGAATAGTAAACCCAGAGGAAGCAGATGGGTTAGGCTTCCCATAATATTGCGTAGGATTCGGCAAACAAAGAAACAATTAAAACATAAGTCTACAGGAAATCATTTCCGTTGTTTCACTCCAAACGTTGTTGTTGTTGGAAAACTCCTCCCGCCACATATCATTCACCACAGACTTAAACTCGGATAATCTCTAACTATATCTCTCAAATACGGGGAGGCCGTAGGTCCCCAAATAGAGTATATGTCGACATAGATCTGCGGTAAACACACCACACCCTTCTGCGAAGTTCTAACGAGATGCTCGTCATTCGCATACAAAGCAAAAACGTTCGGGTTCGTCTTACGTGCCTTTCCCTTCACGTGGCTGAACCAGAAATCAAACTCCTCTCTGTTAGAGACATAAAACCATATCTGATCATACTCCGCTGGTCTTCGCCCCGAAACCAGCGCCCACGCGGAAAACCCGCTCAGCAACACACTCTGAGGAAGTCTCTTTTCAACTTCACCAATATGATCAACCCTGAAGCATTGCCAAACATCCCGCATAATATTACGCTCAGTAGCCCACAAATTTAAAAGCCTAGCAGGAGATAAAACTCTGACGCCCCGACGGGTTGCCTCAACAGCCATTGCTCTTTCAAGCTTCTTAACCGTTTTATTAACTAGACCTAGGGATAGACCACAAGCCAATGCAATATCCGTCTGCCGCACCAAGGAAATGCCCCTAAGACTGCAGAGAAGCAACTCTCGATAAATCCTCTCAAACTTCCACATTTTGATTCACGCTTAGTTTCACTTTTACAAGAAACAAATATTTAAATATTTCACTTTTTGGTGAAACAACTCAATACGAAATCATCGATGCATCTCAAGCAACCATTCTGCCACTGCCCTCAACAAAATCCAAGACCACACAATAATTTTTACGAACACTGTCTTCAATGCAATACCAAGAATGGAAAGAATTGACTCACGCGACTTTGCACAGCAATTTAGTAAAAAGGATTGGTAGCCGTTTTAGTAAGCATGACTCACAAGTTTGCTTTCAGGTCTACTTATTCATCATATGATTAAAAAATTAAAGCTATTTGCCAACATGATACTGTTAAGATAAAGGTTTTTGGCTTCTAGGAGACCATCGTATTGGCCAGCTGGCACCGTTCAGCCATGAATGCGGAACACGTTTTGAATAAAGCCTTAAAGGCGTGCCTAAACAAGCCACAACTGTATGTGGATAAGGGGCCATGGTACATTGAAGCGCTGAAAAGCCTAGGCTTATCATGGATGCACATAACCCATGGACTTAGAAACCGTGTTGAACGCTGGTTCAGAACTCTAAAGGAGAGGACAAAAGCCTTCTACAACAATTTCCCAGCAAGGCGAAACGGCATAAAAAGCGTAAAACTCTTCCTCAAAACCTTCACATACTGGTACAACAACCTGAGAACGCACCAAACACTAAAAATGCCGCCATCAAAATGCTTATCTTAACAGTATCTGCCAACATAAACAAAACTAATATAAGGTAATAGCATTAGAAAATTAGACTTTATTATGAAGGCTCTCGTGTTAAGTGGTGGAAAGGGAACAAGGCTGCGTCCGTTAACTTTCACTTTGGCTAAGCAACTTATTCCAGTTGCAAATAAGCCTATCCTCGGGTATGTTTTGGATCAGGTGGCTGAAACGGGCATAAAAGAGGTGGGTGTTATAATCGCTCCGGAAACAGGGCAGTACGTCAAAGAGTATGTGCAGGATGGTTCCAGATGGGGTTTTCACGTCACATATATTTCACAAGAGCCTTTAGGTTTGGCGCATGCGGTGAAAACGGCTAGAGGCTTTTTGGGCCGGGACGATTTTGTCATGTGTTTAGGTGATAACCTTCAGGGCAAGGGGATAGCGCCTTTAGTTGAGAAGTTTAGCGGTGAGGCTCTTGACGCCTTAATTTTGTTGAAAGAGGTTGAAGATCCTTCAAAGTTTGGTGTGGCTGTTTTAGACAGTAAGGGCAATATTGTTAGGCTTGTGGAGAAGCCTAAAACGCCCGTTAGCAACCTTGCCATTGTGGGCACTTATCTGTTTACGGCTAAGGTTCATGAAGCTATTGAACGCATAAAGCCTTCTTGGCGTGGTGAACTTGAAATAACTGATGCTATACAGGAGATGGTGAATCAGGGCTGCAGGGTTAAAGCGGAAATTTTGGACACTTGGTGGCTGGACACAGGGAAAAAGGACGATATTCTGGCGGCTAATGCAAAAATCTTGGACGAGTACATTAAATGCGAGGTTAAAGGCGAAGTTGTTAACAGTACGGTGGAGGGAAGGGTTACTGTTGAGAAAGGCGCTAAAATAGTGAACAGTTCTATTCGTGGGCCAGCCGTTATAGGTGAAAACTGCCTTATAGAAAACAGTTTCATAGGCCCCTACACGAGTATAGGGAACAATACGCAAATAGCTGATTCAAACATAGAATATTGTGTAATAATGGAAAACACTTTGATAAAAGGCGTAGAACGCTTGGAAGAAAGCCTCATAGGCAAGAATGCAAAGGTGACGAAAAACAGCAGGAAAAACACCATAAAACTCCACATAGGCGACTACTCAGAAGTAGAAGTCTGAAAAGTAAACATAAACGACTTAATAGATCATAAAGATAGGATTGTCCTACAACGTTAAGTTTGGGTTAATGTTATGCTGAGTTGGTGCAGGGAATGAGTCTTAATAATGGATGGGAGTTATGTAACAATGGTTTTAGGCGTTTATCAAGCGCAAGTTTAAAGTATTGAATGCAATTATTATTTTGTTTTAAGGTGTTATCTATGTTGGAGGGTTTAAGGGTTTACGAGCTTAAGAAGCTTCCTGACGAGAGAGGTTTTTTCTGTGAAATTTTCCGTCAAGATTGGAAAGAGTTTTTAGGCGATGAATGGATTGTGCAGGCAAACCTTTCCTATAGCTATCCGGGCATGGTGAGGGCTTGGCATAGGCATTTACGGGGGCAAACAGACTATTTCATAGTTGTTAAAGGCGCCATGAAGATCTGCGCTTACGACGAGACAAGTAAAGCGTTAAACGAAGTTGTAGCGAGCGAGGATAGGCTGCAGGTTGTCCGTGTTCCGGGACATTATTGGCATGGAACAAAAACCATTGGAGATAAACCCTCTCTTACGGTGTATTTTGTGACTAGGCTTTATGAGTATAAGAATCCCGACGAAGAGCGGAGGCCGTGGAACGATCCGACAATAGTGCCTATGGAAATAAACGGTAAAAAAGATGACCCGCGAGTGGGGAAGCCTTGGGACTGGTTCTATCCACCGCATAAATAGGTGAAAACTCCTTGAAAGTGTTGGTGACTGGTGGGGCAGGCTATATAGGGTCGGTTCTTTCCAGGCTTCTTTTGGAGAAAGGTTATGACGTTGTATGTTTGGATAGGTTATTTTTTGGAACTGATCCAATAAAGGATATTGTGGATAAGGTAAAGTTGGTTAAGGATGATGTTAGGTGGTTTAACCCTGAAATCCTCAAGGGTGTGGACGCGGTTTTTGATTTGGCTTCTCTTTCAAACGATCCAAGCGGAGAGCTTGATCCTCAAAAGACCTTGGAGATAAATTATAAGGGCAGAGTTCGCGTGGCTGAGCTTTCTAAAAAGTATGGCGTATCAAAATATGTTTTGGCTAGCACCTGCAGCGTTTACGGTTTTCAGGAAGGCATACTGACTGAGGGGTCTGCTCTTAACCCTTTGACGACCTATGCGAAGGCCAGTGTTTTGGCAGAGAAAGAAGTGCTTCCTTTAGCTGATAAAGCCTTCAACGTGACGGTTCTGAGGCAGGCTACGGTTTACGGCTATTCATATAGGATGAGGTTTGACTTGGCCATAAACGGGATGGTTTTAGGCTTTTACAGGGATGGCAAGATTCCCATAATGAGGGATGGCACTCAGTGGCGTCCCTTCGTTCATGTTAAAGATGCTTCCAAAGCGTTCATTAGAGTTTTAGAGGCGGAGCCTGAACTTGTTAATGGAGAAATTTTTAACGTGGGAAGTGACGAGCAGAACGTCCAAATTTTTGATCTTGCCAAGCTTGTTGCAGAATCCATAGGCATTCCTTTCAAATATGAGTGGTATGGGTCGCCGGACAAAAGAAGCTATCGGGTAAGCTTTAAAAAGATAAGAGAGGCTCTAAACTATAAACCCCAGTACACGCCGAAAGAAGGTGCAAAAGAAGTTTTTGACGCCCTTAAAGACGGAAGGCTAAACCCCGACGACCCCAAGACGATAACCGTTAAATGGTATAAGCTTCTGGTTGAAATGCATTCTTTTCTTAAAGACGTGGAAATGGATGGAAAAATTCTATGAAGATAGCTGTTATAGGCGCTAATGGACAGCTTGGCACAGACCTAATGAAGGTTCTAAAACAAGGCCATGAAGTAATAGGCTTAACCCATAAAGATGTAGAAGTAACTGACCCCAACAGCTTTTCAGTTTTAAGGGAGCAGCATCCCGACGTGATTGTGAATACTGCAGCTTTCCACAAAGTAGATCAGTGTGAAGACGAGCCTTTGAAGGCGTTTTCCGTAAACGCCATAGGCGCAAGAAACATAGCCGCCATTTCGAAAGAATTGGGGGCTGTAACTGTATACATAAGCACTGACTACGTTTTTGACGGAGCAAAAAAGGAGCCTTACACTGAGGATGATTTTCCAGCACCATTGAACACTTATGGAATTTCAAAGCTGGCTGGAGAAATTTACACAAGGCAAAACCATAGGCATTACATTTTCAGGGTTGCAAGCCTCTTCGGAGTGGCAGGCGCAAGCGGCAAAGGCGGAAACTTCGTTGAGACAATGATAAGTAAGGCCCAGAAAAACGAGCCGATAAGCGTTGTTGACGATATGTGGATGAGCCCCACCTACACTTTTGACGTTGCAAACATAATAAAAGCCGTATTGGAGTCAAAAATGCCCTTCGGAGTATATCACGCTACAAATGATGGTTGCTGCACGTGGTTCCAGTTCGCCAAAGAAATCTTCAATATTTTAGGCTTAACCCCTTCGTTAACGCCGATAAAAACTGAACAGTTACCCATGAAGGCCAAAAGGCCAATGTTCTCAGCGTTGGAAAGCGTTAAACTACCCCGGTACGGCATACAGCCCAGAGACTGGAAACAAGCGCTCCGTGAATATCTAATCGCTAAAGGACACCTTTCAAAGTAAGCGTTGTATGTTAAAGTTTGGATGGTGAGTTTTTGCATATCGCCCAAATTGGAGTTGGCCGTGTAGGACGGCCTACAGCTTATTCCATCATGTGCTGTGGGCTTGCAGACGAAATAACCGTGTGTGACGTTAAGCCTGGACTTGCCCAGGCTTTTGCAGAAGAGCTAAAACACGCGTCAGTCAGTTTAGGTTTAGATGTTGGGATAAATGCGTGCGAAAGGGATGAAGAGGTTTCTGGAGCCGACATAATCCTTATTTCAGCTGGTCAACCCAGAACACCCGGCGTTAACATGAGCCGAAGAGATTTAGCGGTTCAAAATGCTGAAATAGTAAAATTTATTGCTGAAACCACCTCTTCGCGCAATAAGGGTGCAAAGTATATTGTAATAACGAATCCCGTTGACGCTATGGCCATGGTGTGCAAAAGATATTCAAAAGCTGATTTCGTGATAAGCACAGGTACAAATCTTGAATCTCTAAGATTTAGGTCGAAGCTTGCAGAAGTTTTCGCTGTTCCAAGATCTAATGTTCAAGGATGGGTTGGAGGCGAACACGGAGAGGAAGCTGCCCTTTTATGGTCTACGGTGAAAATCAATGGTCTTCCTTTTGAAAAATACGCAAAAATAAGTGATAAAGTTGCGGAGAAGGAAAAAGTGGCGTCTTACGTGAAAACAATTTCAAAAACCATAGTGGATAACATTGGCGGTACAGAATATGGGCCGGCGGCCTCGTTTAGAGATATAGTGAGGGCTATCGTGAACAACACCTGTGAATTTTTATCCGTAGCTGCACCTATGAAGATCGAAGAAATACCTGAACCAGTGTTTGTTAGCGTTCCCCGAAGGCTTGGAAAGGAAATTGGTTTTTCAATTTATAACGAGCTGCCCGAAAGCGAAAAGCAAGAAATAATAAAGGCTGCTAATACCATTTATCAGACATTCCTAACCGTAACTGGCGGCTTATAGCAAACACGCTAGTTGCTGTTTGATTTCTTTTTGATTCTACAAAACCAACTTTATTTTTCTTTTTTCCACAACTTGAGGCTAACATTATTGGGGGGTATGCTGAAAGCTCATTTACACTTAGGGCAAATAATGAGTAGGCAATTCTGCTGTAAGTAAAGCAGGTGAATCGCAAAGAGTTTGAATAAAAACTGAAGGTTAGGACTTGCTGAAGGATAAACTGAAATAACTAAGGTACGGTATATTCTTTTTGATGAGTTATGAGTCTTGAGGAATATGTTAAGGAGAAGCTTTGGCCGATACTTGTTGAGACTGTTCACGCTTTGGTTATGTATGCTAATCATAAGGCTTACACGAGGGAAGTTGTGCTTCATGAAAATCCTGATGTAACGCCTCAGGATTTGGCTGCTAGGCTTGGCATACCTCTAGGCGAGGCCCTAGTAATCCTATACGAACTTGAAAACGAAAAAGGCCTCAAATAAACTGCTAAAACGGCTTTCGTTTTATGGTTCAGTAACCATTCTAACCGTTGCTAAAATTAGGATTACCCCTAAGAGGATTTTTAGCGCGCTTTCTTCGACAATTCCCGCATAGGAAGCCCCAGCGAAAGCTCCTACAACCGAGCCTATTCCCATGATGATTGCGATTATTGTGGCAGTTCTATTCATGTGCCCCATATTATGATGTTTTAAAAAGCCCGACGCAACTGTGGGTATAGAAACGAGGAGGCTTGTTGTTCCCGCGGCAGCTATGTCTAGGCCAAAAAGGTATATTAGGGCTGGAATTCTGAATTCGCCGCCAGCCACTCCTAGGGCTCCGGAGATTATGCCTATGGCTAAGCCGACTAAGGCGGCTAGGGCTGTTTCTTCCACAAAACCAAGAGTGAAATGGAGCATAGCTGGGGTTTCAATGAAGGGTTCAAGTCCGATTTTTAAACCCACAATTATTAGGAAGATGGCTAAACCCCGTTTTAGAGGTTTTTCAGGGATTTTCCCAGCGAGCAATGCTCCGAAGTAGGCTCCAGCTATTGAGGTTAGAGACATGACTATTGCCAAGTTTAGGCTGTGTCCGTTTAGTAGGCCGAGCTGGAAACGTCTTAGAAAGGAGACAACCACTGTTAAGAGGCCTACTAGGAGGTTTACTGCGATGGCGGTTATGACTGGAAGCCCTATCACGTAAAGCAGTATGGGGATTCTGAATTCGCCTCCGCCTACGCCTATCAGGCCAGCGGCAGCTCCTAGGAGAAATCCGGATGAAAGCGCGGTTAGAGTTTTGCCAGTTGATAATTGAACTTTTTCTGTTATGGCTTTTTCCTCCAACTCGATATGCTCTGGTATTCACATCGAATAAGCTTATAAAGATAACGCACCCATAACAAAACACAGCATGCACAACCAAACAAAACACAAACTCTCCTGCAAAGTATGGCTTGAATATCATGGGAAGCCCTTAATAGGCAAGGGCGGAGCAGAAATCCTCGATCAAATTGAAAAGGAACAGTCAATTTCTAAGGCTGCAAGAAAACTCGGCATGTCCTACCGTTACGTATGGAGCTACCTAAAAAAGATAGAGAAAACCATAGGCGAACCCATAATAGAAACCTACCGCGGCGGCAAGGCCGGTGGAGGAAGCGCCAAACTTACAAGACTTGGAAAAGAGCTTCTTGAAGAATACAGACGCGCCGAAAATTATCTGAATAAGGCACTTGCAAGCGTAACCAGTTAAAGGTTATCACGAATTTTGAGGAAAAATTCAGAATGGTTATTCTAAACTTTAAAATACAGAATTTCCCATTAAATAAACGAGGGAGCTGATTTGACCAAAACCCATGTCCTTTCAATATTCCTAGCGGTATCCCTTGTTTTAGCTGCCTTTTTAGGCTACAACAGTTATGTTCTTCAATCAGAAAATCTAAGGCTTAAAGCCGAAATCCAAAGTCTCAGCGAATCTCAAAACGCTTTAGAAAACAAAAACGCTGAACTACAAGATATGCACATTTTGCTCCTTGAAGAGTTTAAGGAGTTAAACGAGTCATATTATAGGCATTATAGGCTTAATGAGACCCTTCGGATTTTTATGCAGAATTACACGGAGCTTTCAGCGAAATATAATGCAGCTATAACCGACTACACTAACTTTATCGCCGCCTATAACCGCCTCAACCAAACCTACAGCGCGCTTAACCAAAAATATGATACGCTAATGCAGAACTACACTGTACTTTCGTTAGTATATCAACAAGTCTTAACTGATTATACTGATTTAAAAGTGGCATATGCATCGCTTAACCAAACTTACTACGCTTTAATGGAGAATTACACACGGCTTGAACAGGAAACTGCAAACTATGATGTGCTCCTAGGCGTGTATCAGGAGCTTAATCAGCGTTATCAATCTTTGCTTGTAAATTACACTCAGCTTAAAAACGAGTATGATAGGTTTTATTTTGCACTTTACGAGCCTCTGCTTTCAACAGATAAGGTTAAGCCCACAATAAGCGAGCTTAAACAGTGGCTTGCAGAGGACAAAACAGACGAGTTAACTTATACTTCTCCAGACTTCGTGTGCGGCGACTATGCGGTAATGCTTCACATGCACGCTAAACTGAAAAGATGGGACATGGGTATAGTTGTCGTTCTCGGAAGTCTTGGCGGAAGGGAATTTAACCACGCTTTCAACGCCATAATATGCCAAGAAGGCCTTGTTTACGTTGAACCCCAAAACGATCAAGTTTTCCAAATAAACAGTAATCCCTACTATCACCCAGGGTTTGGACAAGTATATGTCAACAAGTTTATAGTGGTTGTTCTCTACGACAGTGCATAGGGCATCATAGGGCATTATTCTACAACGTATCTGTAGGCTATGTGTTCGCCTGCTGTTGGGCTTTTGCGAATTATGCGTAGAATGTCGCCTGGCTTGGCGCCTATGGCTTTCACCGCCGGGTCTGAAGCCTTAATCTGAGGAAGCTGGTAGGGCTTAACTCTGTATTCGGCAAGCACTTTTTCACATTCTTCTTGAGTGAGGATTTCATGCCTTGGGACAAGAGTGTGTTTGAAGATGTCGAAAACTGGGAAGGTTTTGGGCAGAAGCTCTATACGTTTTTTCTTTGCAGCTTGTTTTGCAGCGTTTGTGGCGCGCCCGCTTGAAACAAGTATTCCACGTTCTATTTTCGCTTCTTTCATGGCTTTAGCCATGCGGTTTATGGTTAATATGCCAACGGTTTCGTCTGGAACACACCAAATTAGGGCTTGCTGGTTCTCCTTAGGAATTTCAACAACATAGCTTAAGGCGCCTTTAACCTTTTCCTTTTTAACAAGCTTATAGCCCCTAAGCCTAAGGAGGATATTCACCTTACGCTCTTCCAAGGTTTCTTCTTCGACACTCAAAATAAACCCTCATAGGTTAATACTCGAAACCTAAAAAGCTATTAACCCTTTAAACTTTACGCTTCAACAAGATAACCAAACAACCCTAATTAACATGCGCAAGGCACCACATGGCCTAAGCGGGGTAGCTTCAAAGATGGTGAAGTTTTTAATTAAGGCTTTAACGCGTTCCTCGTCTTTTAGAAACTCTTCTATAATTGCGTTTGCCAAAACGTAAATTTTAATGTCATTTAGTAATGCCAGCTTTCGAATTTCACTGTGCAAGCCCTCGCGAACCTCAACAACTGTACGCCTAAAAACTCTATCCAAAACCCGTTAGCCTCCAGCCTTAAGCCTGCTTAGGCTTTCTGTTTTACTCTTTAACGCGTATAAGTAATCAGCCAGAAGAGGCGTTTCACGTCCAAGCTCCAAAGTGATTTCCAAAGTCTGCGTTCCAGCATCCACATGGTACTCAACGCTTAAAATACGATAATCAGCGTCCACATTTTCGTTGGGCAAGGTAACATGTATTTTGTCGCCGGGCAAAAGCGGTGCATTACCATAGTCTATCACCGTGCTTTTCAACGTTAAGTATTCAGCTGGACTCTTGTAATAGTCAAGCAAAGCTTTAGCCCTTAACAAGCATTCGTTATCGCTTTTCAGTTCCTCGTCTGTTTCGGTTAACTCGCGTAGGCCGTAACTGTTTTGGCTGTTGATGTCTTCTTGCATGGCGCTGAAGCGGCAGTCTTCGAAAACGAGGTGATCCACGCGGATCCACGGCGTGACAGCGCTTGAATGCGTAACGATAAACCATACGCCGTTAATGTTGCTCCATGAAGGCGAGCCTACAACGGTCCATGTAGGCTGGTCTGTGCGCACGGTTATTTTTTGCCACTGGTTCTTCGGGCCCAGCAGCGGGAGAATATCTGCCTCAAAATAGTTGTTTAAGTCTGTGTATAAGCGCAGTTTAGCCGATGAGGGCGATCCTTCGTCGTAGCGTCCCCCACATTAGCCAGAAACTTAGCGTAAAGCTCAACACAATACCATACTCCAGCCTGCAAAGTCGATGTCCCAGACTCTTCATAACTGGAGCCTGCTGGACTGTTACGTACACCCCACTTTTGCGACGGCGCATTATAATACGCGAAAACTATAGCGGTGCCCTCTCCAGTGCCATAATCAAATCTTGGACCTGCACCAAACTGTGTGGACGCCGTCGGCACCGTATCAAACTGGACATACTCTCGCATGTAAACTTCATTAACAGCCGTTATGCTTTTGCATGCTCTGCCATAATTTGCAGCATTTGACAGATGCTCTAGCAGTGTAGCTTCCATGATGCGCAGGCGACGAAACAAGCGACATACCAGCAGTTGTTGTCCAAGCGCTGAAGTCTCCGCTTTCGAAACCATCGCTGAAGACAACCGTCAAACGGAGAACCTCTTTTAACTGAAGGTTATTTTAAGCGACAATGTCCAGGTTTCGCCAGACGCTTTTGTGCCTTTGCTTGCAACTTTACGGTTCAAGTTTTTCGCCGTGTCGCTGTTGCCGTTGGCAACTGTAAACTCGTTCCACGCATAGTTCGCGTCATTAGCGCCTAAAGTAGCCCGCCACTCCACATATTGCTCAGTTGCAGACTCGTTTGCAGCCCTCTGCGGATAACCCGTGTCCATGCCCTTATAGGTCTTGTTCGTGCCCTGCAAGCCTGTCTGTGAAGCATCTTCAGAAGCGCTGGAATCCCCCACGCCCAGATACGCGTTTGATGCATCCCATTTAGCGCTGCTGGTGTCTATGCCGCTGATTAAACCCGTCAAAAGATACAAGCCCTCTCGAAGCGCAAGGTTGCCCTCTTCAACCTCTGTGCCTATGAAAGCTTCTGGAAACATGCGGCGGACATCCTCAACCCCAGCGCCAGCCCGCAGCATCTCCGCTATCTCGCCAGTCGAGTCAAGGAACTTGTCGATTCGCCACTCTGTTTTAAAACTCACCTTCTCTTTTATCTTCATCCTTTTTCATTCCTCCATCATTTTGCGGTTTCTCGGCTGCTGAGCCAATGGGCCAGTCAGCTTCGAGCCACCTCCTTCAAACTGCCATCCGCATTCCAGGAAAAGGCGAGGGTGAAAAGGAGTTCATCGCTCATATACGCCTTTAACGTTTGGACTGTGCCGTCGGCGTTCCATGTAAATGTGAACTTTGTAATTCTTTTGTCCGGCGGTGGAGCCATAAGCCCGCTTAAGGCACTGTGAATAGCCTTGTAAGCTTCTTCATAACGTCCATAAGGAACCTCTTGAGTCATGAACTATGTCTCCTTTTTAGCTGTGTCCACAAGTTTTTGCAGCCAAACTGTTATGGCTGTAGGGCCCACAAGCGCAGAAAACGCGGCTATGGCTACGGTTCGCAGAAACTTACGCCAGTCAAAGGGTTTGTCCTGCGCTGAATACCCCAGAAAAGCGTAGATTACCGCTGCACATACCCCTAAACCAATATTCAATAAGTTGACCATTGCCTTTCATCTCCGCAACTGGATTTTCTCATGGAGCTGGGAGGGTTTCCCGCCATCCTGAAGGGGGCCATACACATTTTCGGGGGGGAGAGGGGAGAGAAAAAACCAGCATCATGTTTTCGCCTCCCATGGATGGTTTCGGGTTTAGGCTGCTCCCAGAGTTCCCAGCCCCATTTAACAGCGTTTTTACGGAACTCTTCACCGGTGATTAACCCTAAATCCGCAGCCTTCAACATGTCTGCAACGCTTATTTCAGGCTTTTTAGGCGAACCCCAGTTTAACCGAACTTTTGCTTCATAGGGGTTGAAGCCTGCCTGGGCCAAGATCTGAGCGAAAATAGCATTTTCAACTGTTCGCTTGATGTAGCGTTGGACGGGTTTGATGAGCATTTCCTGAAGTTCTAATGCAGCTTTAGCGCTTGCCTCTGTAAAACCGGGTGTGCTGAATAAACGCGGTAAAGGTGTTTCGCATCCGAGGTAAAACTTGTTTACAATGTGGTCTATGTAGTATTCGAATCTGGCTTTTGGGTCTATGGTTAAGGGTTTTATTTCGCCCTTTCCGCTGTAGAAAAGCAATGCGCCTTCTTCTGAGCGGGTTTTGATGGCTTTTTCAAACTTTCTGATTGTAGCCTAATCTGCCCTTTCCAAAAGGGCTAAAACATCTGGGCCAGCGTATTTCTCGAAGATTTTCGGCATTATACGTTCTATTTTGGCTTTCATCCACGCGTAGGCTGGCCGCCTATCCGACTGAAAAGTGAGCGAATGCAATAAAACCTGTAATACGCCTGTTCCAAAGCCCGATAAGCCCAACAGTTTATGCGCCAGTGGATTACGGCTTCAGGGTTTAGGGTTTCTCCGCCATAGCCTATTCTAAGCGTATATCCTTCAACTTTGTAGGGAATTTTCATTCGTCCTTCCTGTAGAAAACTATGCTCGATTTTTCTACGGCGTCTACTGGAAGCCTATGTAGGCCTTTCAGCCTTTCAGGGGTTATTATTTAGCCAGAAATCGTTCCCGCAAGCGATTAGGGTTTTTGCCATTTCGCATAGTAGCGCGTCCAGGTTTACTTCTTCATTGAACTGGTCTATTTGGCGTTTTGCCTCCTCAGCCCTTTAATACTTCTCATCAACAGTTGTGTAGAAGCCCATGCCCACCGCTGAAGCGGCAAGCAGGTCAACGCTTGCCTTGCACGTGGGGTCTCGCTCATAAAGCTTCATGACATCTGCCAAAGCTATGTTTGGAGTTTCATACACTGTTGACGGTTGGGCAAGGATCAAGGATGTGACTTCGGGTTTCAGAGCCTACGAGAGAAGGGTCTTCGGAGAAATAGCTTCTCAGTCCAATTTGGACGGCTTTGAGTTTCAAGTTGAGGCCCTCTACCTAGTCAAAAGGCTAGGTATTAAAGTTATAGAGGTTCCTATAACCTTCATAAACAGAAAGAGAGGTAAATCAAAGCTAAGCCCTTGAATCTTCATTAGCTTTATTAA
>WUQU01000401.1 GCA_009889605.1 Candidatus Bathyarchaeota archaeon
GGTGGGCAGTCCCGGTGTCTGTCATTTTCGGTATGGACAAAAATTAGTTGAAGAGTATGGGTTTGCTTTCATAATCGATGGGGAAGCCTAAAAAGTTTTTGGGAAAATTATTTTCGCATCTTTAAAAAGCGAAAATTTGCCTAGGTATTATGAAGTTGGTGTTGAAGAGACGCCTAGCTTAGAAGAGATTCCCAATATTTTGAACCCGTCAGTTAACGGTTTGGTGGAAATTGGCAGAGGCTGCTGTAGAGGCTGCAAATTCTGCAGCGTAACTCTAAGGCCTTTAAGATGGTGTCCGCTTGAAAAAATCCTTAACGAAATAAACGTGAATTTTAGAGACAGCTATACCAGCGGCGCATGCCTCCACGCTGAAGATGTTATGCTTTACGGCTCCAAAAACACTGTGCCTAACGATGAAAAACTGTTAAGGCTGCATGAGGCTGTTGTAAGAAAATGTGACGGCGGCATAAGCTGGAGCCATTGTTCCTTGGCTGCGGTCGTTTCAAAACCGAAACTTTTCTCGCAAATAGCTGAAATAATATTGCAGAAACAGCCATGGTTGGGCACAGAAGTAGGCATAGAAACAGGCTCGCCTGAACTCGCTAGGAAAATTATGCCAGCCAAAGCCCATCCCTTTAAGCCTGAAGAGTGGCCTGAAGTGGTGCGCACCGGAATGGGATTAATGCACGACAACAACATGATTCCAGCATGCACCCTAATCGTCGGCGTTCCCGAAGAAACCGAAAACGACCTCATAAAAACAATAGAACTGGTTGAAGACTTAAAAGGCATAAGAAGCCTCATAGTGCCCTTATTCTTTGTTCCGCTGGGCAGACTGGAAAAGGAAACGTGGTTCAAGGAGGCACAGATAACCAGGTTGCATGAAGAACTGCTAATAAAATGTTTAAAACATGATTTTCGCTGGATAGACGATTTAATCGCCTTGTCCTATGCTGGAAAATGGTATGCAAAGCCCATGCACGCCTTATACACCCTTTTTGTAAGAATAATCGAAAATAAAGCACGGAAAGCGGGAATCCAATAGCCTTAAGAAAAGAAAGGGTTAAAACGGAATAAACTTAAATAGTGCAGTAAAACTCAAACTTCTAGAAGCTAGTGCCCCATAGTGCCGCCGTAGCTCAGATCGGTAGAGCGGCTGGCTGTTAACCAGTCGGTCGTCGGTTCAAGTCCGACCGGCGGCGCCACTATACGATTATTTATCATTCCTTAGGGAAGCTATAGTAATAGTGGTGCAATTAAAAGTGCTGTTATGCCCATAAGTTTCATGAAACTGTTTAGGGATGGTCCTGCAATGTCCTTGAGAGAATCGCCTACGGTGTCGCCTATTACTGCAGCTTCATGAGTTGGCGCGCCCTTCATCCAGAAGCTTCTTTCAATGTATTTTTTGGCGTTGTCCCATATTCCTCCGCCAAATGTGAAGAAGGGTGATAGCAGCGCCGACGTGGCCAACGCACCTAGCAGCAGCGCTCCTAAGGCAATTTTGCCAAGCATGAATCCAACGATTATGGGGAGGCAACTCCCAACAGTCCGGGGATCATCATTCTTTTAAGGGCGTTTTTCGTTGCGATGTCAACACACCGGGCGTAGTCTGGCTTCGCTTTGCCTTCAATTAAGCCTGGGATCTCCTTAAACTGGCGTCTAACCTCGTCAACCATTTGATAGGCTGTTTTTCCAGTTGCCGCAATGGCCATGGATGAAAAGACAAATGGGAGAGATGCTCCTAAAAGCAGTCCCGCCATAAAAACGGGGTTTAAAACGCCTTGGCTAATCTCGTAAAGTTTCACCATTTCGCCGTACGTGATGAAAATTACAAATGTTGAAACTGTGGCGGAGGCTGTTGCAAAGGCTTTTGTGTAAGCCTTGGTGGTGTTTCCTACGGCGTCAAGTTCTTCAAGACTTGCAGCATTTTTTGCATTTGCCATGTTTGCTATGCCAAGGGCGTTGTCCACTATGGGGCCGAAGGCGTCGCTTGACATTATAAAGCCTATAGCCAAATCTGTTCCAAGGTTTGCTCCTAAAATTCCGTAAATGGAGCCATTGGTTGTAAAGTAAGAAAAGATTATTGCGCCTAAAATTAAACGGCAAAGGCATAAATGGGCTTTGAAAAGCGTAGGATAAACCTGTTAAAATGTTCATTGCGCCTCCACGTTTAGAGGCTTCAGCAACCATCCTCACGCTTCTGCCGTTGATTCCAATATAATATTGCACTGCAACTCCGACGGCTAGGCTTGCCACCAAACCGCTAACCACAGCGTAAAAGAGGTTTATATCTCCAATTGTAATTAGACATGAAAACAGAGCGCCAACAACACAGCATAAAGCAGTTATAAGAAGCCCAAAATTGAACGTTGAAATAGGTTTCGCACGCTTATAGATTCGCACGAAACAAACGCCAACAATGGTTGCTAAAACTCCTGAATCCCCGAGAAGCATGGGGAAGGCTACGGCGTTCGCTCCAATTTGCCCCAGCAACAGTGTGCCTAGCAACATCGCCGTGATATAGTCGTCGCTTATGGACTCGAAGAGGTCTGAGCCTCTGCCTGCACAGTCGCCGACGTTGTCCCCAACGAGGTCAGCTATCACGGCGGGATTACGTGGGTCATCCTCAGGAATGCGCTGTTCTATTTTTCCCACGAGGTCCGCCCCTATATCAGCAGCCTTTGTGAATATTCCGCCTCCAAGCTGGGCGAAAAGCGCGGTGAGACTGGCCCCAAACCCGAAGCCAACAATCAAATTTGGAACTTGATAAAGCAGATAAAGAGTTCCAACCCCTATTAGGCTTAAGCTCACAACTGAAAGCCCCATAACGGCGCCTCCGCTGAACGCCAAAGCGAATGCCTTGTGAAGTGATGAGCCAGCAGCATTTGCTGTCCGCACATTCGCCTCCACAGCAACCCGCAAACCTATGTAGGCAGCCAGCAAAGAAAGGATTGCTCCATAAACGAAAGCAGCCGCAACCCTCAAGTCAAACAAAGCGATGGGAATAAGAAGTAATGCAATAAAAAACTGCAATTGTCTTATACATTCGCTTTATGAAAGCATTTGTCCCGTCTCGAATATAGTCTGCGACACCGACTAGTCCGGAATCTTCGACATCTTCACGAAGGATTCTCCACACTATGTAAATGGCAAGTAGAATAGCAAGGCCCCCAACTGTAAGCGCTGCGAATACAAGGTTCATCGGTCGGATCACTTTTCCAGCTTATCAGCAATAGCCAATAACACGGATAGACAAAGTCATTTAAGGTTTACGATGAACCAACCATTTTCTCTTAAGCCAATTTTAAGCAAGACTTGGGGCACACAGTTAAATTCTGGTAAGACTAGTTGCCGTGATGCTTTTCACGGATCATGATGTGCACAATTTTCAGAGAGACGAAACCAACATTTTGGACAGAAAAGTGCACGGTTCAAATGTTGTCGGTGCAAAATTTAGGCAAACAACGACATTTAAAAATGCTCTACGTGAACATTAAACATGCATTTTGTTGCAAAAATTTTAATTTGATGTTCTCCTATCGGCTGGCATTAAAAAACCCGCTTTGTTGCTGTGTGGCTTATCTATGGTTAAAGACGCTTCATCCACTGCAAAATCAAGCGTTTCTTCAGTTGATCTTATGCTTTTGGCAATGAGTTTTGTTTGGGGTTTCAACTTTACCGTGGTGAAGGTTGCCCTAACCTATTTTTCACCGTTAAGCTTCAACGCTTTACGTTTCAGCTTGGCATCTCTTCTTCTGCTTGTTTTTCTGCGGCTTAGAGAAAAAAGTTTAGGCATTCATAGAGAGGATTTTAAAAATTTTTAGCCTTAGCCTTAATAGGAAACTCTGTATACCAACTTCTGTTCATTTATGGAATTTCCCTAACCACTGCAGGCAATTCTTCACTTATTTTGGCCACCACATTCATATTCGTGACGCTCTTCAGCTCACTTTTGCATGTGGAAAAGGTGGAACGCAGAGTTTGGCAAAGCGTAATCATATCCTTCCTAGGAGTAGCCCTAATAGTTTTGGGCTCTGGAAAACCCTTAACCCTAACAGAACAGAGCCTTATGGGCGACATCCTCATACTAACAGGCACCATGTGCTGGTCCCTCTACACAATTTTATCCAAACCATTGTTAAAGCGGTACACGCCCTTAAAACTCACAAGTCTAACCGTAGCCATGGGCACCCCCATGCTGGTTTTAGCCTCAATTCCCTCCATAGCCCTACAAGACTGGAATGCTATTCCAACGCAGGGGTGGCTAAGCCTCGCCTTTTCCGCGTGCCTCGCCATAGCCTTAGGCTACGCCATATGGTATACGGGTGTAAGCCGCATAGGCAGCGCCCGCACATCCCTATATGAGTATCTAATAACCGTTATAGCCATATCCACCGCATGGATATTCCTCTCTGAAAGCATGAACCTTATCTAAATAGCAGGCGCAGCCCTAGTCTTCATAGGATTATACACGTCAAGAAAAACAAACATGGGA
>WUQU01000402.1 GCA_009889605.1 Candidatus Bathyarchaeota archaeon
CATTATACACGGCAAAAATTTAAGATTATTTGGAAAAATACCGAAAATTTTCCGTAGAAATTTTTTATAAACAAGAACGCTGTTTTATGTGGAAAACAAAAGAGTGCACCCAAAAGAGGTCTACTAGCGCTCTACAATATTCAGAAGAAAACTTTAAAACACCCTTACATTTAACAAAGAAGGAAAATTCACTGTTTAGCGGGTGTGGGAATATCGTTGAAAGTCTTGTAAAACTGGCGAGTTGCAAAATGAGCACGCATCTTGAAAAACTGCGTCCGAAACTAAATAAAAACAACTACCAAAAAATATGCACCATACCCAACCCAAAAGTTTACCAATTCTTAGCGGAAGCTGATAAACTCTGCAAACCGGAAAGAATCTTCATCTGCGACGACTCCCCCACAAGATATAGAATATTATTAGGCGTCAAGCAATTGCTACAGGCGAAGAAAAACCTCTAGCAGATCCCGGGCATACTGTCCACTTCGACGGTCCATATGACCAAGGAAGAGACCGTGAAGTCACCAAATACCTTGTACCAAAAGGAGAACAGCTTAGCAAAGCCCTAAATCAGATTGATAGAGACGAAGGACTTGCAGAAGTAAAGAGCTTACTCAAAGATTCCATGAAAGGACGCGCAATGATTGTCCGCTTTGTCTCTTTGGGACCGCCCAACTCCATATTCACTATTCTAGGTTTGCAGTGCGCCGACTCGTGGTATGTAGCCCACTCGGAATACCTCCTATTTAGACCGGGCTACGAAGTTTTCCGCAAGGCAGAACCAGAAAGAAGCTTTTTGCGTGTTCTGCATTCAGCTGGAAAATTAAACGAAAACATGGTCAGTATAGAACACGATAAAAAACGGGTGTACATCGATTACAGTGAAGACACGATATACAGTGTCAACACCCAGTATGCTGGCAACTCCGTAGGGTTTAAGAAACTCGCCTTCCGCCTTGCCATACGCAAAGCAAACCAGGAAGGCTGGTTAGCTGAACACATGATGATTATGGGAGTACACGGTCCGGGAGGACGTAAAACCTACTTTGCAGGAGCCTTCCCAAGCGCATGCGGCAAAACCTCCACAGCCATGCTTCCTGGAGAAACAATATTGGGCGACGACATAGCTTATATCCGTAGCATCAACGAAGTTGCCCGCGCAGTAAACGTTGAATGCGGCATATTTGGAATTATCCAAGACATAAACCCGAAAGACGACCCAGTAATCTTCAAAGTGCTCACAAGCCCTGGCGAAGTAATATTCTCAAACGTATTAGTCAAGGATGGTAAGCCCTACTGGCTTGGAATGGGCTGCGCACTTCTAAAGAATGGAATACTAAAGAATGGAATAAACTATACGGGATACTGGTGGGAAGGCAAGAAAGACGAACATGGCAATCCCATTCCACCAGCTCACAAAAACGCTCGTTACACTGTAGCCCTCAAAGCTTTGGAAAACTGTGACCCAGAATTGGATAATCCTTTAAGTTGAGTTAGGCGGCATAATGTACGGCGGCCGCGACGGCAAAGCCTACGTGCAGCTCTAGAGACTGAAACAACTTTCGCCATAATCGGCAAAGAAGGTGTACCTGAAATAAACATGATGAGCGTCCAAGACTTTGTCTCCATACCATTAGGCCAAAGCATACGCAACAACCTATCCTTCAGAAAGAAAATTAAAAAGGCACCATGCATTTTTGGAGTCAACTACTTCCTAAGAGACTTGAAGACAGGCGAATTCCTAAACGCTCCACGAGATAAACATGTCTGGGTTAAATGGATGGAGCTGCGCGTACACGGTGATGTGGGAGCCCTAAAAGCCCCAACTGGTTTGATTCCCAAATATGACGACTTGCGGGTACTTTTCCAAAAAGTGTTGAGTAAAGACTATAGAAAAGAGGACTACATCAAACAGTTTACTATTCGCGTTCCCGAAAACTTGGCTAAAATTGAACGAGTTAAAAGTTTTTACAGAGAAAAGGTTTCAGACGCCCCAGAAGAACTATTTCAAATACTAGATCAACAGCGTGAACGCTTGCTTAAGGCTAAGGAACTTTTTGGCGGTTGCGTCTCACCAGAAAACTTCGAAGAAGAATAGCAGTCATTCTGCATCTAAATAATTTTATAGTTCCTTTTCCCAATTCTAAAAGAGAGAGCGAACCTCTTGACTGAAAAGGTTAAACATACTTCTAAAAAAGCAAGAAAAAGAAAGACAGATCTGGAAATTAGGCAAATGACCCTGGAAGACCTTCCTGAAGTTTGGCACCTAAGTGAAAAAATTTTCACACCTTACAATCTGCAGTTCACTTATCGCACATGGAACATAAACGAGTTGCTTTCGCTTTTCCAAGAAGACCCTGAACTATGTTTAGTTGCTGAGGAAACAAAGACCAAGGAAATTGTCGGATTTGTAATAGGAACGATATTGAAGCGTCCCTTCAGCCCATGGACTTACGGCTACTTTGTTTGGGCGGGCGTAAAAAAGATGAGGCGAAGGCGTGGTGTTGGAAAAAGGCTGTATAGAGAGTTGGAAAAGAGGTTTAGGGATAAAGGAGCTCGCATAGCCATAGTGGATGTGGAAAGCAACAACCAAGCAGGAATAAGGTTCATAGAAAAACTGGGATTTAAGCAATGCCAAACCTATACGTGGTACTCAAAAAATTTGGAACAATAAAAGGAACATGTTTTAATCTTTAACTTGGTTTGGCGAGTTTTAACAAAATTTTGCAAACGCTATCAGCAAATATTTATAAAAACTTGTCTAAAACTGATGTTTAAACAGAGATTTTCTATTCGAAGACAATGGAAAATTATTTATCCACCATCATTAGAAACCATGGTTATCGAGAATGTTGGAGGAAAATAAATTGGCTAAATGTCCGAAATGTGGAACCAACGTTAATACTCCTAAGAAAAAATGGACCATGGCTGGACGCCCAGACAAATCTGGAAAAAGAATGCAGTTGGAAATAGGCCTTTTCGACTGCCCCAAATGTAAGAAACCCTTCAGGGAAGTCCTAAGCAAAAAGAAAGTTTAGCATACGGGTCGTCGCCGGCGACTTAGCATGCCGAAAGCAAAACAAAACATTTGCCCCGACTGCGGAACAGAAGTTAAAGAACCCTATAAAACATGGGAACTTGTAGCCCCATTCCCCGACAAACAAATGCGAATAACAGTAACTATATTTGGAATGTACGAATGCTCCAAATGTGGCAAAAAGTTTAATGGCATCGTTGGAAAGGCTAAACTAGGCGCCGAAGGAATAGAACTATAAGCAGTTTATAATCCCCTTTTATTTTTAATTTTAAACGCTAAGTTTTAAAACTTGAAGAACTAATTCAACAACAATATTTAAGCCCGTAAAGAGGGCAGAAAAATGGCAACCGAAGCACTTAAGAAACTTTGGAAAAACGAATACTTTCAGACAGCATTTACAATTGCTATAATTTTCATGATCGTTTTCGGCTTTTATTTCGGTTCACAGATAATTCTTGGCACAGAATACCCCGCACTGGCAGTAGCCTCGGGAAGTATGCTGCCAACTTTAAACATTGGAGACCTAATAATAGTTCAAAAAGTTGATCCGGCTAAAATAACCGCGGATAAATTTACCGGAGACGTTTTGGTTTTTAGAGATCCACGGAACCCATCGAAGCTTATTG
This sequence comes from Candidatus Bathyarchaeota archaeon, assembly GCA_009889605.1. Taxonomy (GTDB): domain Archaea; phylum Thermoproteota; class Bathyarchaeia; order Bathyarchaeales; family Bathycorpusculaceae; genus WUQU01. Next base: position 3,664 of record WUQU01000402.1, read on the forward strand.
TCCATAGAGCAGTAAAGATAGAAAATAAGGGCAGCTACTTTTTAATAACAACGCTTGGAGACAACATGTACGGCGAAAAAGACCAGTTTTCGCCGTGGAATTCATCTCTGCTTATCGGCAAAGTGGTGGCGAGAGTCCCCTACGTTGGCAATCTACCGCTATTTTTCCATTCGGAGAGAAACATGTACGTTTTCCTCATGGTAGTTTTAATAATTATTGCAATTTTGATGTTGCCTTTTGGTTTCAACGGTGAAGAAAAAACAAGTGAAGAAAAGAGACAGCTCGTGGAAATCGATTTAAGCCTTATCTATTTTTTTGCCATAAATTTCTTAATTATTGGACTTTTGATTTTCAGTTTGTGGGGGGCTTTCACGTTTTGGCAGCCGGGAGCCAGCCCACCCCAGGACGTAACTCTTTTTGGCATGTATGCTGACTGGGATTTTCACGAAAAATTTAGCAGCGAAGCTTACCTGTCGTATGGTTTCATGACATACAGAATTGACTGCCAAGTAAACAACGGAACACGCTTAGGAATCCCAACATTCGCATGGTTCCAATTATTAATTCTCATACTAATTCTATTTGATGCTTGGAAGGCCACCAATTTCGTAAACAAGGGAAAGCAAACAGGCAAGATATCATCTGATTGATTTTTGTGCTATTTTTGTTAATAATATCGTTTTAACCGAAAGTATTAAAAGAACTGTTCCACAACATACTGGGCGGAGAAATTAAATATGGAAAAAACAAGAAAAATGCAAAACCATTGCTTGTAAACATTGGAATTGTTCTGTTGGCGTTGCTTATGTTAGCTGTTTCTTTGCCTGCCAATGCGCAGCTACAAGTTCAGCCCAATGGTTCGCAACCTCTTCCCTCAGGGGTAACCCCCGATGTCACCATTCAACCTAGCGCTTACCTAAGTTTTAGACCTAACCCTGTGGGAGTTAACCAACCCGTATTGGTTAACATTTGGCTGGACCCATGACCTTCAGTGGTGAGATACTTTACAAACATGAAAGTCATCATAATGAAACCGAATCAAGAGACAGAAACCAAAACACTTGACTCATATTTTTGCGGATTCAACAGCATGGTTCGAATTTACTCCCGATCAACCAGGCACTTGGAAGCTTGAATTTCCAGGAGGCTACTTCCCGCCAGGAATATACAAAATGCCAAATGGAACTCAGTTCGCGGGTTACAGCGAAACATATACGCGCTCATGCTATTACCGGCCTGCATCTACAGACTGGCAGGAACTCGTGGTCAAGGAGAATTATGTGGCACTTTCTTGGCCGCCGGCTCCACTGCCCACAGACTATTGGACAAGACCTGCACCATTCGAAAAAGGGAGTGGCGGACAATACTTGGGAACTATCCATAGACTGGCCCAGGGGGGCCAGTGTGGGAAAAACTATATCCTAACACAAACAAATATTATTCTGACCGCTACAGCTTTATTCCTTGGGTTCAAGCGCCAGAATCCGCTCACATAGTTTGGAAACGCCTTGGCGCGGATTCAGGTATCATTGGAGGAGATTTTGGGCAAATCGGTTACAGTGGTACTCCAGGAAACCAACAGTAATCTTTCAAGGAAGATGTTACCAGCTTATTACCAAAGTGTTTAACGGTGTCCCGCAAAGCGTTTTGGAATGCTATGATTTACGCACTGGCGAAATATTCTGGGAACGAACAGGTCTCACGAGCTCTACAGCTCCAGCATACATAGAGTATACCTATGGCGCATCAGCAGTGCCAGGTGCTGAAGCATCAGTAGGAATAACCGCAAGTCTTATCACGATATCTACGACAAGGTTGGTGAAGTACAATCCCTTTACTGGCGCGGTTACTCTCAACGTTTCAATTCCTACATTTCAGTCATTTACAGACTCGTTTGACGTGACAAGAGGCAGCATGTACTATAAGAATGGTTATGCTATGAGTGTGCAGGATCTGGTCCCACAGTGCAGCCTAGGTGGCGCTTAATAAACTGGACTACATTTGGCAGCGCAGCCAGCTTCGACCAAAGAGTAATCACAAACATAACATTCACAAGAAATAACTTTGGCCAACATCAAGATTGGGAGGATGGCTTGTGCTTTGTTGTTAGAGAACCCAACGCTTTGACTCCAGATGGACTTAACCCAATAGCCTCATACCCATATGTAAACGTTAATGTGGACAATGCAACAGGAATACGTCATGGAATTCGAATAATGGCTTGGAGCCTTAAAACAGGCAACATGCTGTATAAGATAACTATAGACAATATGCCGTATAAGGCAGAAGAATCGCCGTACGCTCAGCCAACCTTCGTTGCAGATCATGGAAAACTTGCCATATTAATGCGAGATGGAGCTTTCAGGGTATACAACGCATTCACAGGAGAATACCTATTCAAAACTGAAACAATGGACTATCCTTGGGACTCCCATGCCTTCGGAGCTTACGCAATAGCGTCAGCTTACGGTCTATTCTATCGTTTTGCCTATAGCGGCGTCTACGCCTTCAATTGGACAAACGACAAAATTGCGTGGAAATACGAGGCCCCTGCTTTCGCCGCTTATGAAACCCCATATGTAACTCCTGACGGCACAACCGTCTACTCCTTCAACGCTGGAGGAATAATTGCCGACGGAAAACTCTGTACAACACCGAGCATACACCTTCACAGCCCATTACCCGTGGATGGGGAATACACTGCATAAACGTCACCAACGGAAAGCTTATTTGGAAGATGAAAACGCCTGGATCGGCTGTTGTAGCTGACGGCTACCTATCAGTCGCTTGCACCGACGGATACCAATATGTCTTTGGCAAGGGCAAAAGCGCTACATCCGTTTCTGTTTCGCAGGATGTTGTGGCTAAAGGTTCTACGGTGATGATTAAGGGCAGTGTTTTGGACATGTCGCCTGCTCAGCTTGGCACTCCATGCGTCAGCAAAGAAAGCATGACTACTTGGATGGAATACTTGCATAAACAGCAACCAATAGACGGAATATGGCATAATGAAACTATAACAGGTGTGCCTGTGGCGTTGGCGACGATTTCTGAGGATGGGTCTTCTTACATTGATATTGGAACTGTTGTTACAGATGGGTATTCAGGCACTTTCGGCGTTGCATGGACTGCGCCGGAAGAGGGCACCTATAAGATAGTTGCCTCCTTCAACGGAGACGAATCCTACGGCAGCTCATCAGCCACAACATGGATCACCGTAGGCCCAGCACCACCGGACTAACAATAGCAGTAATAATTGCCATAGTCATAGGCATATACAGCATCTACGACCACAGAAAAATGATGCGCAAATAAACATGCCACATTTTCTCCTTTTTTTGTTTGTTTTATTTTTTAAGGTTTAAAGGTAAAGCAATGGCAAAAATTAAACTAAGCTGCAAACAAAAATGTAAAGACGTCTAAAAATAGGTTATTTTAAATTTTAAAGAAATTCTGCAGTGCGGAATCGGTGGCTTTAAACCTAAGGCTTTATAAAGGTATTTAAAGACCTTATTGTAGAGTGGTGTTTCATGTCGAAGGTTAAAGCTGTAATAAGCATAGAAAACGTAGTGGCATCAGCAACCTTAAATCAGAAGGTGGATTTGAACGCTGTTGTTAAGGGTTACCCCGAAGTTGAATACCGCCCAGAACAGTTTCCAGGACTTGTGTTCAGGCTGAAGAGGCCGAAGACAGCTACATTAATTTTCAACTCTGGAAAAATGGTTTGCACAGGGGCAAAATCGGAAAAGGAAGCCCGCAGAGCCGTTATGAAAGTTATCAAAGAACTGAAAAAAGGCGGAATAATAATCATCAGCAAGCCGGAGTTGAAAATCCAGAACATTGTGGCGTCTGCAAGCCTAGGGGGAATGATAGACTTAGAAAAGGCTGCTTACACACTTGGAAAAACCATGTACGAGCCGGAACAGTTTCCAGGGCTAATATATAGAATGGACGAGCCTAAAGTGGTCATTCTTCTCTTTGCAAGCGGAAAACTCGTCTGCACCGGGGCAAAGAAAGAACAAGACGTTTACGATGCGATACACAGCCTTCACAAGCTGTTAGAGGAGAAAAACCTAATATTCTATGAATAAACCCTTTAAGGCCTTTATTCACCGTCTTTTTATCCCTTTTTAATCTGTTTCCGGATTGTTTCCAGTTGTTCTTCGTCTATGGCTCCTATCTCGTAAAGCATTTCAGCTACTTCGCTGATGTTTAGAAGCGCGTGAAGCTTTATCCCACTTTTTCCAAGTTTTTCACCTCCGCCTTCTTGCCGGTCTAAAAGCACAACAACGTCTTTCACTAGGCCGCCTTCAGCGGTTATAGCCTTTGCCGCTCTTCTAAGGGATAAGCCTGTCGTAATTAAGTCGTCAACCAACAATACGTTATCGCCTGGGTTAAGAACTCCTTCAATTCTTCTTTCTCTTCCATGGAGGCGCACCCCTTTACGCACGTATAGAAAGGGTTTCTTTAGGTTGTAGGCTATTATTGATGCAAAAGGTATGCCTGCAACCGGGATTCCAGCTACGCGGTTAAAGTTTTCCAAGCCTATTTCCTCTTTTATGAAGTTTATGTAGAAGCTGCAGACTTTTTGGAACACGTCTGGAAAGCTTGGTACTATACGCAAGTCTATGTAGTATGGACTCATTTTCCCGCTGGTAAGCTTAAACGTTCCGAACTGTAAGGCGCCTATTTTATTTAGAATCTTGCAAACTTCAACTTTAACCGTGTCACCGCCAATTTCTCTCGTCATTTTTCACACCTTTTAGAAACTTGGTAAATCCTGCCGACTTCAGGTATTAAACAGTTAACTTTTGGCATTTCACGTTTAACAAGTTCAGCGAACCTCTTTAAATCTGCAGTGGAGCCAGTGTGATATGGAACAGCAACTTTAGGCTTTGTTAAACGGGCTATCTCAAAACCTGTTTCTGGAGAAGCCCCAGGAGCAATTCCAACAGTGCAGAAAACCAAGTCGAATTGTTCTCTCTCGCCTATGCTTGCCATCTCTGGGAATGGAAGGCTATCTGCCGTGTGGAAAACTTTGACTCCATCTTCGCTTGTAATTACGAAGGATACTGGGGTTGCCGCCGGCGGATGATTACATTTTTCAGCTTTAACAGAAACTTCGCCGATTTTAACCTCTAAACCAGGCTGGACTTCACGAAGTTTTTCGGATGGAACAACATTGCGCAGCCTTCTAGCAGACGTAGGGTCAGCTAAAACCATACATTGAGACAGCTTGTAAATTTCTGAGACAAGCGACTGGTCTAGATGGTCGTAGTGCTCATGACTTATTAGAACGGCGTCAACATTTTGAAAGTTTTTAGGTTTAATGTCCACGGGGTCTACAACTAAAGTTTTTGAAGGGGTCTTTAGGGTTATCCCAGCATAGCGGTTAAACCACACGAACATTATTTCATTTTTCGCAGGAACCTTCTCAATAGCCATAACAGACTCCTCACATTTGATTAATTTACATTTTAGGTCTTAAAGAGCTTATGCTGCACTGCATATCTCAGCAAGCCTCAACAGCCCGGGTTTTAATTATGCTTTCTCTGATAAGGCTTAATAGCTACTTTTTACGTGTGTGTCTTCAATAGTGATGCTGATGGTTGATGTTTGGCTTCCTTATGGGAGAACGGAGGTCTGCTTAAGAGTTCCGGCTAGAAACCTTTTGGGGTCCATAGAACCAAGAGAAAAGCCCGGAGTTCCAGACGCAAAAGCGGAGATTGAAAGAGCTTTAAAAGAACCGGTTGGCTCAAAAAGGCTTGGTGAAATTGTTAAGCCGGAAAACAGAGTTGCTATAGTTGTTGATGACGCTACTAGACCAGCACCAAGTCACCTCATGGTTCCTCCACTGCTTGACGAATTGAACAGCGCAGGCGTTAAAGACGAAAATGTAACAGTTATTTTCGGATGCGGCACCCATAAGGCAGTCTCCAATGAAGATGCGATTAGACTTTTAGGCGAGAATATTCTTCAACGCGTCAAAGTTATAAGCCACGACTGCAGAGCCCCAGATTTAGCGTACATAGGCACAACATCCAAGTATGGAACGAAAGTTTATTTGAACAAGGTTTTCGCCGAAGCTGACGTAAAAATCTTGACAGGCGATGTAGGCTTTCATTATTATGCTGGCTACGGAGGGGGGAGAAAGAGCGTTTTGCCAGGAGTTGCGGGCGAGGAAACTATAAAAGCGAATCACGCTATGCTTCTGCACCCAAACGCTAAAACAGGTGTTTTAGACGGAAACCCCGTTCACGAAGACATGATGGAAGCTGCGAAAATGGCGAAAGTTGACTTCATTTTAAACGTTGTAACCAACAGCAAAGGCGAAATTGTCAAGGCTTTTGCAGGAAGCCTAGAGCAAGCCTTCTATGAAGGAGTGAAAGTTGCAGATGAAATGTACCGTACATCTGTAGACCGCAAAGCAGACATAGTGGCTGTAAGTCCAGGCGGCCGCCCGGCAGACGTAAACCTTTTCCAGGCATATAAGGGTGTGGACCGC
>WUQU01000403.1 GCA_009889605.1 Candidatus Bathyarchaeota archaeon
GTGAAACACAGAAGATCCTGAATCTTGAGTACTTCCCAGGCGGAAAAGGAGCTAACCAAGCAGTTGCAGCTGCTAAACTATCAAAAAGCGAAGTATTTTTTCTAACAATGCTTGGAAACGATTCATACGGAAGCGCACTTGCAAAAAGCTATGAAAAACTTGGAATATCAGGTTACAAATTTGTCGACACGAACACAGGCCTTGCGTTCATCGAAGTAACGCTTTCTGGTGAAAACAGGATAATGATCACATATGGAGCGAACGCATATCTTACACCAGAGGTTATCGAAGAGTGTAAGAGTGATATACTGAGAAGTGACATTCTCCTTTTACAAAACGAAATACCTTTCGAATCAACCCTCCTTGCAGCAAAGCTATTAAAAGACGCTGGAAAATTAGTAATCTTCGACCCTGCACCAGCTATAGGAATTAACCCAGAGATATTCCCTTACGTAGATATACTCACACCAAACGAAGAAGAATTAAAAACACTCTCAGAAAACATCATCGGCAGATACGAATCAATAGAGAAAACGTTCGAAGCATTCAAAGAAAAAGGACTAAGAACTATGGTTGTAAAACAAGGTGAAAAGGGTGCAACGTATATAGATGAGAAAACGATGATCTCAGTTCCGACTATCAAGGTTCAATCCGTGGACACAACCGCAGCCGGCGACGTCTTCAACGGTGCTTTAGCCGTTGCACTAAGTGAGGGAAAGGACATACAGAGTGCAATCGAATTTGCAAACACCTGTGCGGCAATATCAGTAACACGAAAAGGTGCACAGCCTTCCATACCTAACCGTGAAGAAGCCGAACAATTCAAATAAAAAAGACCGTGGCGGAAATGCACTGAGTCCCAATAACGAAAAATGAAAAAGAAAAGCACCCCCGAGTATGGTAAAATAAAACCAACAAGGGGGTGTTTTTCTTGGCAAAGAAAGGACAGAAATTCAAGAAGTATTCTGCTGAACTGAAACAAGAAGTCATTAGACTCTACTTGGAAGAGCATCTTCCAAAAAGGACAATTGCATCTCTTTTGGGCATCGACGAAGGTAGAGTACGATTGTGGATAAAGAACTACCTTACTCATGGAAGTGTCGAACTGAAAAAAGGCAGACCGAAGAAAGAAGCACATGAACTTGAGCTTGAAAGGTTAAGAGCAGAGAATGCATACTTGAAATTATTGATTGAAAAGTTGTTTGAAGAGAGTGATAAAAAAAACAAAGATTGAAGTAATCAAGCAATTAAGCAGTGAATTCAGCATTAGCCTATTGTGTGAAATAGCGGACATATCAACAAATGGGTATTACCGAGCGATAAATAAGAAGGATAAAGATAAGCAGATAAAAGAAAGGATAAGAGAGATATACTTCAAGTACAATGGAATCTACGGATACAGAAGGATAACGATGGTGCTAAGAAGAGAAGGAAAGATAGTAAATCACAAAAAGGTATACAGGCTAATGTGGGGCTGTATGCAAGGATAAGGAAAAAGAACTACATAAGCAGAGCAGCAAAAGAAACATTGTATGTAAGTGATAACATACTAAGAAGGAACTTTAGAAGTGAAAGTAAGTATGAAAAGTTTGTAAGTGATATAACAGAGATAAAGACAAAAGAAGGGAAATTGTACTTAATGATAA
>WUQU01000404.1 GCA_009889605.1 Candidatus Bathyarchaeota archaeon
CATGGCATAGCCGGCAGTTTTTCGTCCAGCTTGAGCCGGTCGATTCCTTTTTGAATGTTCATCGTCTGCACCTCTGATTTCATGGTTCGTGAATATTTTAGCACAAAAAGGGCCGGCGGCGGACGGAGCTGCCGCAATATCGACTACTGAACACAAAGGAGTACGGCAGAAGTGTGAAAGGTGATCACATGAAAACGATGTTAAAGCTGGCAACGTGGGAGCAGCGGCCGATCATGATGCGGCTTATGCAGTTTTATCTGTATGATTTCACCGAGTTTATCGAGATTGATCTTTCAGCCGACGGCAGGTTTCCCGATTATCCGGATTTGGACCAATACTGGACAAGCGGGGACCGCAAAATGGCTTTCATTATGTGGCACAAGGGCAAGCCGGCAGGTTTTGCTCTGGTGGACAGGCTTGATGACAAGCTTGAAGGAGACTATTATATGGCCGAATTTTTCGTCATGCGTCCTTTCCGCAGATACGGTATCGGCTCCTGGGCCGCACGTGAATTGTTCAGCAGGCTGAGAGGAAAGTGGAAGGTAACACAGGTGAAAAATAACGCCCCGGCTCGCGCTTTCTGGCGGAAGGTGATCGGTGAATACACAGGCGGGAATTATACGGAAAAAATACATCCATGGAAAGGCAGCCCCAGCCAATATTTTACCTCATGAAATAAAAAGCCAATCGGAGACCGTTCATGTTTCCCGATTGGCTTTTTTTGCTTAGCAGTTGTTGCAGCTGATTTCAGCCGGTATTTAATCCTGTGAAATTTTTAGTTTAAGCTCCTTAATAATATTGATATTTAATGATATGAATAACTCCGTTCTCTGTTCTTTTTTCACCCGATGGAATAATAATATTCGGCATATGAAAATAAATATAACATTAGGATTGTCAACACAATCGACTTTGCAATAATATGGAACAACAGATAAGCGAAATTGCGTTTCCCCTCTCAAAAACCTCCATTTTTACGTAATATTATATCACGCTAAATTCACCTTATTTCTCAAGCAGATGCTGACAATTCTTTATGTGCTGATTTATTTTACTCACTGGAATAAGTGATCCGCCATTTCATACGGGAGGTGACAAACACGTTAAGCTGGAAACCAAGCGGTTTAACCGGAAATCTTACAAACTGCGAAAGGGTGATCACCATGTCCGTGGATATGAATAGGGCGGGGACCGCTGCGCAAAGC
>WUQU01000405.1 GCA_009889605.1 Candidatus Bathyarchaeota archaeon
AACTGCCATAAACTATGATGGGAGCAATAAACGTATAATTTTGAGCGGAGGCTATGGACTTGTATGGTCGACATCCAAAGTTCGCTTGCTGCATACATCAAAGCTCCATACTCAGGAGCTACGGAAGGCTATCCCTACTTAATAGATTTTGCACTGCCTATTACGCCCAACCCGGACAGCAACGGTGACGGTCTATCAGACTCTTCTGAGATCCAAAACTTACTCAATCCCTTAGAACATATCTGGGAAACCCGGATTCCGACGGTGAGGGCTCAGCGACGGCGTCGAAGTAAAAGTCTTCAAGACAGACCCTAGAAAAGCAGACACAGATGGCGACGGCGTAAGCGATGGTCTTGAGGCTGCAGCAACTGGTTTAAACGCCTTTGTCTCCGTTCTTCCAGACGGTTGGATTCGGATGATATTGGAGTGGAAGAACAAGACAATGTATGTTTCAACGAACTCCTCAGTTTTAGGCGTAGTCTTCGACTCTACAAACATGGCCTTAAGCATCTCTGTAGGCGGCCCTGATGGGACAACAGGCATAGCTAACATAAACAGTGCCCATGGAGATGGTTAATTCCCTTTCAGCCGTAAAAGTAACGTTGGACAACCAGCCTATAGACTTCCAAATAAGCCAAGTGGGCAGTAACGCACAAATCTATGTGCAGTATCACCACAGCTATCACGAGTTGACGACGCACCTTAAAGGCGGCGGTGGCATTGGCGGCGTAGACTTAACTGGTTTTATGAGCTACTGGTGGATGATATTATCTGTCGCTATCGTGGCTGTAGCAGCGGTAATAGCCTTAATCATAGTGAAACGCGGATGACAAAGTGGCGGAAATGAGAAAAGCCATCAATGTTTTTACAACAATTCCTTTGCTGCTTTTGCTTCTGGCAACCCTAGTGTATGCTGAAACATCCGTTGGCATCAAATCTGGCGACTGGATAGAGTACGAATTCACAGTTAAAGGCGCTCCTCCGCCAAGTATGCCCCAACGGGTCAAAGCAGAATGTCTATCCGTCGTTGGGACAACTGTGACTTTAAGTATGACCATGCACATGGGCGACGGAACAGAACACATGGAAACTATGATTGTTGATGTTGCAAGCGACTCGGGAAACGCAACCTTTCAAGTGCTTATCCCAGCAAACTCGAAAGCCGGAGACACCGTCAAAGTGGTAAACTATGGCGATTTAACCCTTGCTGGCGAAACAACTGGAACCTATGCCGGAGCAAGCCGAACAGTCGTTTATGCAAGTCTATCTCAAGACAATATGCAGTTTAATTATCGCTGGGACAAACAAACCGAAGTCTTATTGGAGATAAGTTTAACTCAAGGTGCAGCGTCAGCGGCTTACAAAGCAACCGGCACAAACCTTTGGCAAGCATCATTGAACCCTTTGACATTTGCAAGCAGCCTATCTATTGAAATTCTCTCTATAGGTGTATCGGCTATAGCAATAGCCATAGTGGTTGCAGCGCTAATCTACACCCAACACAAAAGAAGCTAACGCCAAATTCCCCTTTTATTTTTTCACCCTTAAGACTCTAAAGGTTATGGCTTTACGTTAATTAGGCTGAAAATGTTCTGGGGTCAACGGGTAAGCTGATGCAGCACGCGAAGCAGGAAAGAATTAAGGTAACCTTATTGCTTTATACTGTGCGCAAGTCGGTTTCAGAGATTCTCAACAAACCATTTACAGAGCGCATAGACCATCAAGTCTTTAAGCCAGACCAGAAAGTATTGGCCCTCTTGGCTGCAGACTGCGCAGAACACATGCTCAACTACTTTGAGGATAAATATCCAAAAGATGACAGGCCGAGAAAGGCTATTGAAGCGTGTAGAAAATGGGCAGCCACCGGCGCATTTAAGATGGCTGAAATACGCAGGTTTTCCCTTGACGCACATGCTGCCGCCAAAACCGCCAAAGAAGATGATGCAAAGTATGCTGCCCACGCTGCGCGGGCCAAGCAGTAGAAACTGCCCACGTTCCAACCCACTCTTTAGGCGCATCCATATATGGCATAAGAGCCACGGCAGCACATTCAAGCATTGTAAGCGACGGTCTCGTTAAGGAGTTTAATTGGCAATTAGAAAGACTGCGCCAAGCTAAGTTAGCCAAATCCCAGCTTGTTTAGGCATTTTTAAATGTCGGTGTTCAGCTAATTTTCTGCGCCGACAACAATTGGAAAAGCCTCTAAGATAAAAGGGTTGGGGAAATAATTAATAAGAAAGTTTTTGGAAGCTTCATAGTGTGCGGCGGTAGCGAAGCCAGGTCTAACGCGGAGGACTCAAGATCGGCGTGTTTAAAAGCGTTTAAACCCCTATGAGCCATCCTCTCCCGTAGGGGTTCGCCGGTTCAAATCCGGCCCGCCGCACTTTTTTAAAAGTTTATAAGGGCCAAATTAATATCATCTCCAGTGCTTGGTAAAGGCATATATCTTGCAGTGTGCTTTTGAAAACCCTTAATAGTAGTGATTTCAAGGCGAAAGTGAATGGCGCTTGCTGACAAGATATTGAGGCTGAAGAGGGAGAAGAGGGCTGTTGTTCTGGCGCATAACTATCAGAGGCCGGAAGTTCAAGACATCGCGGATTATGTGGGCGACAGCATAGAACTGAGCAGAAAAGCCATGGAAGAGAAAGACGCGGAAATCATAGTTTTTGCAGCTGTGGATTTCATGGCTGAGTCTGCAGCTATTCTGAACCCTGACAAGAAGGTTTTGCTGCCGTCGGCTGGGGCCCGCTGTCCCATGGCTCAGATGCTAACAGTCGATGAAATTAAAAGGTGGAGAACCCATTATCCGCTTTTACCCCTAGTCTTGTATGTTAACACTTTGGCTTCTGCTAAGGCATACTGCGACGTGTGCTGCACATCCGCCAACGCTGTGGAAGTTGTAAACGCTTTAGACGCTGAAACAGTGCTTTTCGGACCAGACCACAACCTAGCCGAGTATGTGCAAGAGAAGACTGGCAAAAAAGTTATCCCCATTCCCGAACGCGGTTTCTGCCCAACCCACCTGCTTTTCCAACCCGAAGACGTGCAAGCTCTTAAGGCACAGTATCCAGACGCTGTTGTCATGGTTCATCCAGAATGCGCGGCGGAAATGCGGAAAATAGCCGACTTTATCGGAAGCACATCTCAAATGTGCAAGTATGCAAAGGAAAACGCGGCGAAAACATTTATCGTAGCCACTGAAGAGGGGCTGCTGCACCGTTTAAAAAAGGAGAATCCGGAAAAAAGGTTTCTTCTAGCCTATGAGGGCGCTGTCTGCCCAAACATGAAGTTAAACACTCTTGAAAGAATTTACACAGCCCTTAAAGAAGAAAGACACATAGTCACGGTTCCAGAACCCATAGCAAGCAAAGCCAGAAAGGCTTTGGAGAAGATGTTCGAGTTAAAAATTGAAAAAAGGTTAAAGCGAGACAATCATTGTTTTGAGGAGTTTCACACCTCTTTTTGAGGACAACTCGTCGCTTAGCTTTCGAATTTCTGCAGCGTCGCCTTTAACAGCTATGGCTTCTAGGCAGTCTCTTTCTGTTAGGTGTATGTGCATTGTTGAGGAAATTATTCCAGCGTAATGGTGCTGCACATGCGTAAGAGAATCCTCCAGCCCTCTGACTTCATGATCGTAAAGCAGCATTAAAACTCCGGCTTGCAAGCCCTTCTCTTCTTGAAGCCACTTACGCTCTGAAATAAAAAGCCTAACTGCATCTTGAACAGCCTTTGAACGGTTATCATAACCCATTTTTTGAATAACCTCGTCAAAATCCTTTAACAACTGCGGCGTAAAAGTCACGCTTACCCTCACTATTTTGGACATGGGCATCACAAGTTAAATTTAGGTTGTTTTAACATAAAGTCTTTGTGCAACAATGGATAAATACCCTTTTTGTATTTCCATCCAATCTGACTTAAAATGAAAGACTTAGAGATAGTTAAAAAAAGGTTGCACAGCGAAAATCTCGCGTTGTCCGTCGTGAAAGACTCAGAGGTGATTTTTGAAAGCAAAAACCGCGGAATCTCAGGCTTTTTACAGGCTTTGGAAAAATTTGGAGACCGCTTAAAAGGAGCATCTGTCGCGGACAAGGTTGTTGGAAAAGCCATAGCTTTACTGTGCGTTTACGCTGGAATTAAGGCTGTTTACGCGTCAACTCTAAGCAAAGAAGCAAGAACTGTTTTTGAAAGACACAAAATACCATTCGAATGGGATATGCTTGTTGAGAAAATTTTAGACGCTAACAAGGTTGAGGCATGCCCTTTTGAAAAGACTGCAATAAACATTTCAGACCCTGAAGAGGCTTACATAAAATTTAAGGATTTACAAAGGACTTTGATGCAGAGACGCGATGGATGAGTGAAACAAAAAGAAGGGGCCTTTTAGTGGAAAAAGATAAAGAGTTGGAGCGTATTAAAGAAAAGAAGATGAAAGAAGTATTGAAAGTGTTGGAGGAGAAAAGGAAAATGGACTCTAAAGTGTTTCATGTTACGGATTCAAACTTTGACGAGATAGTCTCTAAAAATCCCCTCGCCTTAGTGGATTTTTGGGCAGAGTGGTGTATGCCTTGTAGAATGATAGCCCCAGTTATTGAGGAGTTAGCCAAAGAATACGCTGGAAAAATTTTTGTTGGAAAACTTAACGTTGATGAAAACCCAGCTACTGCAGAAAGATTCCAAGTTTTCAGCATACCCACACTTATATTAATGAAAGAGGGCCGAGAGGTTGAAAGAATCGTCGGCTGCGTTCCGAAAAGCCAAATTGAAGCTTGCCTCAAAAAATATGTAAAGTGAACGTTATGGATATTCAAGAACGCAGAGTAATGGGCGCCTTGCTTCTTCTTCTAGGAGTATCCCTTCTCGCCGTTGGCATATATACAGGTCAGCTAAACATGGTAATAGAGCTGCTTAAGAAAACCTTCTAAAACTGCAAGCATTAAAGCCTTTAAAAACGTTTGAAAGACTTGATGAGAATGAGCCCGAAAATTGAAAGCAAAAATGGAGAACAAGAGGCAATATTGGAAACTGCCAAACTTATGCTTGCAGCAGCGAGAACAGCTCCAAAAACAGCTGGGATAGACGACATTTTAACGCTTATTGTCTACGGAGAAGAAAAAGACGCCATAGCTGAGAAAATGTATGAAATAGCTGAACAAAGAAAAATTGAAGGCTTTAGACGCGACGCGAATAACGTGAAAGACTCAGACGCGGTAGTTTTAATCGGCGTTAGAGGAAAAAAGAGCGTGGGGCTGAACTGTGGGGCTTGCGGTTACAAAAACTGCGAAGAATTTGAAAAGGCTCAAAAAGAAATGGGGCAGGACTTCGCTGGACCAACATGTGTTTTTAAGGCTTTAGACCTTGGAATAGCTTTAGGTTCAGCTGTGAAGATTGCCAGCTTGTTAAATGTGGACAACCGGATAATGTACCGTGTTGGAACAGCGGCGCTTAAGCTAAACCTACTTCCAGAAGCCACCGTTGCCATGGGTATACCTCTCTCAGTAAAGGGTAAGAGCATATATTTTGACAGACGTTAACACGTTTACCTCTACAGCGTTTCTCTGTTTCAACTTTGACTTTTCATTTTCTCATACATTTTCTCCAAAGTCCAACGTATGCTTGATTTAAGCTCTTTTAGGCGTTCGGAGTCAATGTTTTTAACCATTATTTCGCGGATAAGGTCGCCTTCTCTGACAATTTTGTAGGAGAAAATCTGTTCAGGTTTAAGTTTTCCATCTTTAGCAAGCTCGCTGTCTTTTTCCTGCATCCTCGCCAAAACCCTTTCCACGAGAAACTGGTTAAAGGGAGGCGTGTTAACATTAAACTCCTTATTTTTATCTAAAACCACTTTTAGAGAGTTTTCTCCAACGTACATTTTTGCAAGGGGTTCGCCGGTAACAGTGTTTAAAGGAATTATTTCCCTAAACTCCTCTGCAGGCGGGACTGCCACTCCCTCTTTTGGCGGTGGCGGCATTTCCGCTGGCTGCGGTGTTTTTGCAATTTCTGCTCGTTTAAACCCTTTTGACAAAAGGATGGAGTTCACGGTTTCTAACATCGTTTGCATATCTTTAAGTTCAGAGTTCAGCTTTTCAATTCTTTTTTCAAGTCTCTTCTTAAATGCCAGCAGCTTTTTTATCTCTTCAGCCTCTTCCGACATAGCCTTCACAGTATTATCCTTTAGAAGGTTTCTATTTATCAAAGCTTTGCTTAAGGCGTGGTTTAGGCTAGTTCTGCGATGGTGCAGTCTTCAGACTCGGAGCTTTGAACACGATGAGGCTTAATTTTAACTTTCAACTCTTTTTTGAGAAAGTTTTCAAATTCTTGAAAAACAGGGCTTTCCGTGTGATTTATTTTTATGCATAACTTTTTCCCTTCAAAAATTGGGCTTAAATCGTACAGGGCTATTCTTTTTGAAAAATCTGGGCTACAGAAAATTACGTTAGCGATATCATCGGGGGGTGTTTCGGAAAAAAGCCATGCAGTGTATGCTGCTTCCACAACACGATAGGATAAGCCTTCTCGAATCACACATTTTCGATTCGCAGCTATATTTTTGAAGGATGAAGGATGAATAGCGCGTGTTAGAAGAAAAGTGTGATATTCATTGCTTATTTCAACCCAGTCCTCGGTTTCAGAAGTTTTCCAACCGTGAAATTTACATAACTCTTTAAATTTTTCCAGAATATCCCAAGCCTTAGAGGTTTTCATCATCACAAACCCTCAATAACCCCCATAGAAGAATGTTCTATATCACAAATTTAAACTTATTTGCCAGTTTATCCGCAAAAATGTAGAACAAAAATTCAAAAATTGAAAAAATGTAGATAAAAAACCATTTTTCAGACAAAAATTAGAAGCAAAAACTTGATAGTTATATCGTTATTAACCAGTTTATCAGCGACGAGAACGCCCATTGTTGCATTTTAATGCCTAAGAATTCGAACATTTTTCCGAATTTAGAAAGATTTTTCTACATTTTTTCGACAACAAACAATAAATTCACAAGAAAACCAATGGTAATAGAAATGTTGCGGAAGGTCTTAACCTTTGAAAATCAAAAATATCAAAAATAACATTTTCACCTTAGATTCAACAGACTTAAAAATTTTGGAGGCTTTGCAGGAAGACGCTAGACAAACTTACACGACCATAGGTAAACGCCTAGGAATAGCACATTCAACAGTTTATGACAGAGTCAAAAGAATGGAAAATTGCGGCATAATAAAAAGTTATAAAGCCTTGATAGACGCTGAGAAAGCCGGAGTAAAACACGTAACTGCTATAATGATAATCTATACAGACCCAAAAGAAAGCGAAAAAGTTGCAGAAAAAATATGCAAATGCCCAAACGTCCTTGAAGTATACACGTCTCTTTCCGAGGAACTACAAGTAATAGCAAAAGTTGTCGCAGAAAGCCAAGAAAACCTCCACGAGTTCATCGCAAAATCCATAGCACCCCTCCCAGGAGTTTTGAGAGTCCGCACCTCCATAGTGACAAAGAAGTTCAAAGAAAACCAACCCATAATTCTAAACAACAACATGAAATTAAAATTTACAAACGGAAAAGAGAGCCGGGAAGAAGGGGAAAAACATGAAAGAAGAGCATAAAACGCGATTTCTAAAGGAAGTTCCAAGGGAGAAGGCGTTTTACTTCTTCACCTCCATAGGAAACTACACTGGCAAAAGCGCATCCTCACTGGAAGAGTTTATGGAAAAACTAAGGGAAGTTAACGTGAAATCTTTAGAATTTCACTTTTACAGGGAAGACTTCGAAAAATGGTTCACTGAAGTATTGCAGGACAACGAGTTGGCAGAGGAATTTAGAAAACTTTATGCACTGAAACTTACTGGGGAACCGCTTCGCAACCAGTTGTACAAGACTGTAGAAAATCATTTAAAAAAGTTGGCAGCAAGCTAAGTTTTTAATCTCCGCCCCCATCAGCTTTCGGCTATCTTCTTAAGTTGCCCACGGTACATTTCGACTATTTCTGCTGTGGAAGTTGCGTCTTCAGCTGCCTTGTCAAGTCTATAATTGCCCGTGAACCGTGGAAATCGGATGGCGAGGCCGCTTCCTTTTCGAATAGTGTCCATGGCGCAGGTGTGTATGGGGCTTAGGGTTATTTCCGCGCCTAAGACTTCTATGACCACGGCGGGTTCAAACCACACGTCCGCCTCGATAATCGAGTTTACCCTTGGATGTTTATGGGATATGACATGCTTTTTCATCATTTCTGGAAGTTTCGCTAAATCTTCATCCGTGAATCCTGTTCCACATTTTGTGATGGTTTCAAAAGTGTCGTTGTCAGGGTTGTAAGCTGCCAATAGAAGTGCTCCGAAAGTTCCGGCTCTTTTGCCTCTTCCATGGAAGGCGCCGACCACGACTAGATCTACGGTGTCAGTCATTTCGCTTTTGTAGTCGCGTTTATACTTTATCCAAAGCCACCCTCTGGCTCCAGCCTGATAAACAGAGTCTTCAGCTATGGATTTGCACACTAAGCCTTCGCATCCGTCTTCTATGGCTTCAAGGAAGAAGTTTTCAAGTTCCTTAACGTCGCCTGTGATTATATGTTTGGCAATTTTAACTCTTTCACTTTCCTTAATTGTTTCTTCAAGAGCCTTTCGCCTAACTGGGTAGGGTTTGAGGGTTAAGTCTTTACCGTCAACGTAAAGCGCGTCGAACATGAAAAGCGAAACTGGATACTCTTCCATAGCCTTTTCAATTCCGTACTTGCGTCTTCTATGCATAAGCTCTTGGAAAGGCCGCATTTCGCCTGTTTCAGGATCTATGGCTACGCATTCGGCTTCTAAAATGGCGTCTTCTGCCAAAACATGATTCCTTAACAGTTCAACAGCGTCTGGATACTGGTCTGAAATGTTTTCTAGGCGTCTCGAAAAAAGGGTAATTTCGTCGCCTTTTTTATGCGCCTGCATTCTTTCGCCGTCATACTTGTATTCTGCTATGCATTTTCCACCGAGTTTTTCAAGAATTTCCTCTGGCGATGAAAGCCTTTCAGCAAGCATAGGCCTTATAGGTTCGCCGACAACAACCTGGAACTTTTTAACTCCATCGAGCCCTTTTTCAGCAACCACTCTGGCGACTCTTCCAAGGTCTGAGGAAATGTTGTAGGCGCGTTCTATAAGTTCGCGGGCTTCTTTCCCGCCGCCGTAGGCTATGGCCAAAGCGTCAAGCACAGTCATGTCAGCTATGCCTAAACGTAGGTTTCCAGTAACCGTTCGCATAATGTATTTTGCCTCTTTTGGCGTGGCGTCTGCCAGAAGCCCGGCTAAAAGCGAAATCTTGGCGTCTACAGCTCCAGAGCCCGAGGCCCTAGCCATTTTGTCAAAGGTTTCGTAAACTCTTTGAACAGTCAAGGGTTGACGGAAAAAAGTTACTTGTCTTTTGTTGGCGATGAACTTTTGAGCGGTTTCGCCTATATCGCCGCTCTTTTTCAAGTCTTCTTCTATTTCGCTTTCCTTTCTTCCAGAGGCTTTTGCAAGAGCCTTTATAGCAAGTCTTTCAGCCACGCCTATTTCGAGCTTAACAAAGTCTGGGTAAAGCTTGCCTTGGGTCAAGTATACAACTTTGTCAATAATCCCTTTAGGAGTTTTCTTAACAAGGTCAACTAGAAGGTCGGTCATTTCAAGCCTTTTTGTTGTCGCCTCAATTTTTTCATAGGCGTCTGCAATCTCGGAATAGGGCATTTGCAAAACTAATTCCTCACATGTGATTAGGAGAAGAACCCTAATATATTAAGTTAACACGCTCCTTAAAATGTTTCATAGTGAATTATCTGCTTCAGCGGTCTTCTGCTTCTAGGCAGAGGAGTTTCCGCCGGATAACCCACAGGGATTATGGCCACTGGCCTTATTCCCTCTGGCATTTTTAAAACTTTTCTGGCTTCGTCTTCTCTGAAGGCGCCAACCCAACATGTGCCCAAACCCATGGAGTAAGCAGCTAAATGAATGTTTTGTATGGCCGCGGCCGTATCTTGTATGCAATATAGGGTTTTGCCGCGCAAGCCATAACCTTGAGCAGAGCGCACTTCATCAGCGCAAACAACTATCACAACAGGCGCCTCTTCAATAAACGACTGACCCAAAGCCGCCTCAGCCAACTTACGCTTAATTTCTGGCTTCTTTACTATTATGAATTCCCAAGGTTGAATGTTGCCTGCGGAGGGAGCCCAACGCGCCGCCTCAATCAGCTTCTCCACAAGCTCTTGGGACACTTCACGGTTTTCAAAGGCGCGTATGCTTCTTCTTCCCCGTATAGCCTCAAACACTTCCAGATTACGCACTCTCCATTTAACCATACGCCGTTTGCAACACAAAAACCTTAAGTTCTATCCAGCGCAATTTCAGCTTGGATGATGAATCAGAGAGTCAATAGAGCCGCATGGCGGTGATATGACTCGACGGGCGAACTGACCTCTTCTCATACGGAAAGCTTGTCAGCAATCACGTGAATGAGAGAAAGAATACACTGTTTAACCCGCAGAAGTGAACTTGAACGGAAAAATCTTGCTTGGAAAAAAGGTGACGGAAGCCCTTGACAAGCTTTCCTCGAAGCCTTTTGTCAAATATGGAGTCTATTTAACAGCGGTTACCGTGTTTTTAGTTCTGATACTTTTGCCGCCTATTTTGGGCATCATAATTAAATGGGGCGCCATGCAAGAAGTTTTGGGCAACGGTGCGCTTATATCTCGTGCTTTAAACGCCATCGCCAACTCTTTTATGGTGGCTGTGCTTGTCTCCGCCTTGGACGTGGCCGCGGGAATTCCATTGGCTTGGCTTATCGCCAGAGGAAAATCCAAAATGGCTAAACATCTTAGACACTTTAGCAGACATCCCGTTCATTGTGCCCACAGCTGTGCTTGGCTATTCGCTTCTTCTTTTTTGGAGCCGACCCGAAGGCGTTTCAGCCCTTTTTGGAGGCGCGCTTATTTCGCCAGGATGGCTTCTTGTTGCGCTTCTCCACTTCACATTTTCCTACCCAATTGTTGTAAGAGTGATTGTAGGCGCATTGCTAGACTACAAAATTGAATATGAACAAGCGTCAAGAACTTTAGGCGCGCCGCCGATAACAACTGCACGAACAGTCACGTTTGCAATTATAAAGCCTTCGTTGATTGCAGCTTTCATCCTTGCCTTTGCACGTTCTATTTCTGAAACTGGAGCAACAATGATGGTTGCCGGAGCCTTTGAAAACGGGCCTGTTTTCATCCAAAACATGAAAAACGCCTTTTCAGCTCAACCGCCCTTAGTCAGCCAAGCAGAATATGAAGGTGCAACGGTTTTCGCAAGCATTATTCTCATAGCTGTTTCATGTCTAATCTTTGCAGCTGTACGTGTTCTCGGGACTAGGCTTAAACTGCCCTTTAAAAGGGCTTGGCCTACAACAGAAAGAAAGTTTAGCTATTCAAAAGCGGCGCTAACAAGAAACAGCCTAGCACTTTTAATCTTTTTAATAATTGTGCTTACGCCGTCGCTTTTCGTGGCCCTTCCAGCCTTTGAAGCCCCTTTTCACGGATACTTTGCCAAAAGCTTTAACAGGCGCGGCTCCATGGGGCGAATACTGGGAAAGCATTGTCCTGTCATATTCTCTTGGAGCTGTTGTAACCATTTTAAATGTTTTAGCGGGTTTACCCATTGGCTATTATTGTTGCAAGAAAAAGGCTTGGAGCCACCTCATCAATATTAAATGTGCTTGTGGACATTCCAATAATCGTTCCTTCAGTGGCTTTGGGCGTTTCTCTCAGATTCTTTTGGAAGGAAACTTTGACGTTTATACCCGATATTTGGCTTTTAATTTTCGCGCACCTAGCCATAACCTATCCCTATTTCGTCAGGGCGATGTCGGCAGCTGTCGAAAGAATAAATGTGGAACTGGAAGAGGCCTCTAGAACTTTAGGTGCTAAACCCTTAGGTGTTTTCAGAACAATACTGCTGCCTTTAACCAAATATTCGCTTTTTTCTGGTGCCATAATGGTTTTCACAAGGAGCGTAAGCGAAACAGGTGCCACCTTGGCGGTTACAAGCCTCAAAACAGCCCCTGTTGTTCTTGTAGACTGGGTTAAAGGAAAAGTTTTTGCCACACCTTTGGAAATAGGTTCAGGGTGCGGTTTCTTAATATTGTTCTCTTTCATAATCCTATTAGTCTTAAGGTTCGCTATTAGAGGGAAAAGAAGATACTGATATGCCTGACGTCCGCCTAGTTAACGTTACAAAAAAATTCGGAAAAGTTGTCGCCGTTGACCACGTTAGCCTTCACATTCGCGATAAAGAATACTTCTCCCTTTTAGG
>WUQU01000406.1 GCA_009889605.1 Candidatus Bathyarchaeota archaeon
CTTGGAGGCTCGATTCAGCTCCATACGCGGTAAATGGCTGCAACTGCGGAATTATTAGGATCGTGAAAAGAAGAAGAGCAAGAAAACATTTAACAAAAATATTCATCGAAATTCACTCCTCTATGGTAATGTCATGCTACCGTCTCCCCACACTCGAATCTTTGACAGGAAGCCATTGTAGTCATATCCATTGTAGATTTGGGTCTCATTGAAAGGGGCTCCTATGTAGTTGATGGAAGCTTTATCCAATGCTTGATTTATTGTATACCCCTTGACTAAGGCGTAGTAGTAGAACATGGTAGCAAAAGTTCGATAAGTAAAAGAATATTTGCCCGTGGGCTCAGTGAATGGTTTTGAGTAGTACTGCCATCCTATGAAGCAATGGCGACTGCCGTCAGGATTAGCGTATCCGTCAAGGCTTAATGCTGTTCTTTTAAGCCACGAGGCTGCCATGCCCCAGGTGTGGGTTCCGCTGATGCCACCTATTTGGGCCTCATTTGCCGTGCCACACGACCAGAGGAAGACGAAGTCATGTCTGCCGTTGACTGTCCGCAAGCCTATTTCGCTATCAAATATCCAGTTGTCTGTTGCTGTAACATCGTCTAAGTAGCACCATGTCTTAAATAGAGTGTCGTACATGTTGGCAACCTCAAAGTATATGTATATACTTTGGCCAACATAAGAGCTGATGTCTATCGCCTCTTGTTTCCAGCCGTAAACTTCCCAGCCGGGATAGTCAACGCCCCCCTTCTTAAACTTTAGAACTGGGTCTCCGCCTACCGGAGCCACATACACCGCGAACCAATCGTAAGCCACGGAGTCTTCGGTGAACAGATGATACCAGAATGAAAGCTTCACCGTGGTTAATCCAGAAGGAACCGTGATAAGCTGATAGGCGTAATCCCTGCCATTAGCCACGTTGTCGTGATACTTAAATCCCAGCAGCATGGAGTAGGAGCCCCAATTGTGATTTTCGCTTGTAACCATGTGGTCGCCAGGCCCACCAACAGTCCAGTACGCATTTCCATTCTCGAAACGCCATTCTTTATCATAGTTGAGCCGCCGCCGTCGTTATCGTATAGGAATGTGTGATTATGGGAGCAGGGATTATATACGCTGTTAGGCCGAAGATAATGGGAGTGGCCTTTATAGAAGACTGTTGCAAAATCGTAGGGATAAGTTTCCAAATAGTTAGCAACGCTATAGACAAGGTAGTTCTGAGTGTCAGCTCCACAATAGTTTTCCAAATAAATATAATCTCCAGTGAGGGAAAAGTAGTATCTGATCGCTGCACAAGCATCTATGGTTGCTTGAGTTCACCTGAATCCATCTGAGCAGGAATACCATAAACCACACTACCATTAAGAACCGCTCCAACGGGTATAACAACATCAAGTTGTGGTGTTAAGGCAGCAAGCAAAACCACTAATAAGGTAATGGTTGGAAGAGCAGTTCTTCTTTTCATGCCACTCTAATTAATTTTAGAGGACAAACTGCAATTTATTTTTTTTGGTTCTATATTTGAAGGTTAATATAGGTGTGCCTCGTTCGAACAACAGAAATAGCTGAAACATCACATTCAAAAAGGTGTAAGCCATGAGCCTTGAAGTGGTTTTCCTAGGCACTGCTGGAAGCATCCCAACACCGAAAAGAAGCCTACCAGCAGTTCTAATAAAGCGTAAAGGCGAACAAATCATGTTTGACTGCGGCGAAAGCGTGCAGAGGCAGATGATAACTGCCGGATTAGGATTTCACAGAAAAATGAAGATTTTTGTTACCCACATGCATGGAGACCACGTTCTAGGCTTGCCAGGCCTTATACAAACCATGGCCTTGCTTGACCGCAGGGAAAAGCTTGAAGTTTACGGGCCACCTGGAATCCGAAAATTCATGGAAAGTATACGGGAGACAGTGCAGTTTGCCCTAACTTTCCCCATTGAAATCCGCGAAGTGGAAGAGGCAGGAGCTATCTGCGAAGAGAAAGAGTACAGTGTTCAAGCAGTTTGGTCAAACCATGTGATACCTGGCTTGGCCTACGCCCTTGTGGAAGCACCTCGCCCTGGAAAATTTTATCCTGAAAAGGCTAAGGCATTAGGAGTGCCTGAAGGCCCTCTATGGGGACGCTTACAACATGGAAAAAAGGTTAAGCTTGAAAACGGTAAAGTTGTAAAGCCGGAAATGGTTATGGGGCCGCCGAGGCCGGGGAGAAAAATAGTTTACACTGGAGACACCAAACCTTTTAATGAACTGGCGAAGTTTGCAGCTAACGCGGACTTGCTTATTCATGACGCTACTTTGGATGACGAGTTGGCTGAAAGAGCAGAAGAAGACGGGCACTCAACCCCAAGCCAAGCGGCCAAAACTGCTAAAGAGGCAAAAGCGAAAAAGCTAGTTTTAACCCATATTAGCGCAAGATACAAGGACGCTTCTACACTTTTGAAACAAGCCAAGAAAATTTTCAAGAACACCGTTGTGGCTGAAGACTTTTTGAAGATGGAAATTCCGCTTTTAGACCAGTAAAACCTCTAGTTTTCGTAAACTCTCTTGGACATTCTCAACAGACTCGACAACAACTGTGCCGCTGTAAGAAACTTTTTTCAATGCGTTTGCAAATTTCTCCCAGTTAACGGTTCCATAGCCTACTCCAAGATGCTGGTCTGCTGTTCCATCATTGTCATGAGCGTGAATATGCATCAGCCGATCTGGAAAAGTTTCTATGAAAAACTCTATCTGCCCATTCAAGTTTGCATGCCCAACATCCAAAACTAAACCAACATCCCCGTCAAACTCGCTATAAAACTTTTTAAAATGCTCCGCGTTTTTCATCAAAAACGGATAGGGTTCCGGAACATTTTCTATGGCTATTTTTATGCCATAATCCTCCGCTGTTTTGCAAAGCAACTGCACGGTTTCACGGTTTTGAACCCAAGCCTTTCCCGGATAAAACATGCTTATGCCAGTTTCTAACCCCGGATGGAAAATCCATAGGTAAGCGTTTAGGACGCGTGCGTTATCTAAAGAGTTCTTCAGCCTTCGAATCATGGCTTTAAGGAGGGGCGTAGAGGGCGAAGCAATATTTACATCTGCAAAGGGAGCATGAAGAGAATATTTAATGCCATAGGATTCACCTAGACTTTTTAATTCGGAAACTCGTCGTTTATCCAAAGCGTGAAGACCGTCGTCGACAACTTCTATGAACTTCACATTGGCTTTAACTATTTCATTTAGGCTTTCGTTGAAATTTTTGCCCAAACTGTAAAGCATGGACAAACCGATTTTAGGCTTGGCCACAGCTCATCCGCCCTTCACCAAAGAGAGTCTAAATTAGGGTTTACGCTCATAATTAACTTTAGCTGTGCAAAAAAGCCGATAAAGGGGTATGCTTAAAAGGCTATTCAGACCTACACAATTATAGAGAAGGCGTTTTAAAACTGGGATATTTATGGTTGAAGAGAAAGATATAGTTGAATTTCTCAAAACCCATAAGGGGGAAGCTTCTCTCAACGAGATAGCAGAAGGATTGGCTATACCCAAGTATGGGCCAAACTCCGCTTATGCGCTTCTGCAATTGCTTAAAAACAAGGGGATTGTGGAACGCCGCGGCGAGTTGTGGGCGCTTGCAGTCGAAGCAGCCGCGCCTAAGCCTTCAGAAAAAATTGAAGGAGCACATGCAGAAATGCCAATGCCAATACAACCGCCAGAACAAGCGCAAGAAGCGACAGCTGTTCCAGAGGTTGAAAGACTTGTGAAGGCCATGGCGCAGACCCTTGCCGAAGCCATGAAAAACGCCAAGGTTCCAGCTGACGAATGGGAACTTGCAACGAAGCCCATGACAACAAAAATTGAGGAAGGCAAAGAGAAGCTAAGCAGCCTAGTGCTTAGGCCGGATGAAGCTGTCGAAGCTAAAAAACCGCTTGTAGGCTTTCCAACAGGCACTTTCATCGACCAGTTGTTTTTAACCCCAGAAGGAAAAAGTTTGGAAGGCATACCCATATGCGGACAGCTTGCCATTACAGGTTTGCCAGGTGCTGGAAAATCAATACTTGTCGAGGAAATAGCCATAAAGGTCGCTGCTTCAGGCAGAAAAGTGCTTTACGCCACGGCTGAAGACACTTGGAAAAGCGCCACACCCCGTTTTGACTTGCAGTCTAGATTGAAACAGAAAGCGGACATTTTAGGTTTAGACTGGAACGTAATCCGCGAAAACCTCTTTGTATTGGACACTGTGGCTTATCCTGAGCTCCGCGACTGGAACACTTTCGCTGAAACCTACCGTTACGTTGCGGAAAAAGAGAAAATCGAACTAGCCATAATAGATTCGGTTACGGTGCTTGAAGCCTACCGGGGAGCCTTAAAATACCGGGTAATGGAATTAGCCCGATACAACCAGGTTCACGGCATAACCGCTCTATACGTTAATCAGCGAAGCTCGGAAGTCTGGGACAGCTACGACATGGCAGGAGGCATAGGCTTAGCCCACAACCTAGACGGCACAATAATAATTGATTACGGACGCGTATACTGGTATGACCAGCAGGTTGATTTAGGCGTTGAAAGAGGCGAATTTGTCCGCATAGCACGGGTTCTAGACTGCAGAATGTGCAACTTTGAAAGGCGAAGAATAAAAATTGACATAACTCAAGACGGCTTCCTAAGAGCAATAGAGCCTATACCGAAAAACCAAGGAGCAAAATAAAACAGTGAAGCCTAAGCCATGTCAACGGTTAAGCCGCCAACATTAAAAGAGCTTATAGAGGCTTACGGCTCTCCAAAAGAGGCAGTTACACGCTTAATCGAGGCGGGATTCTCTCCGGAACAAATAGAGTGGAAAACGGGCACCCCCTATTATTTGATTCGCCTTTACATGGACGGAAAAACGCCGAAAAAGGACACGCCCTTCTCAAAAGTAGTTGAAGTTTACGAGCGCATTGCAGTGCTCCGCGGGAAAAAGGGGAAAGAAACAGAACTAGCCAAATTTTTCCAAAACCAGGAGCTTCCGCTGGAAACCAAAACCCGCTTCGCCCTAGGAATAATTACAGAAGAAAGCTTGAAGGTTGGACCCGGCCTAATAGAAAGAAGTCTAAGCTTGGCAACAGGCGCTTCCAAAAACGATGTCAAAAAACTCTTGATAGACTATGGGGAACATGGCGAAGTTGCCTTTTTGCTTAAAAAACATGCAGAACCAAAATTGTCAGTCAGCGAAGTTTACGAAGCCATAAAACTTCTGCCAAAACTGAAAAGCATAAGAGAAAGGGAGCTTTACATTTCCAGTTTGCTAAAAGAAAGCACTCCTTCAGAGGCAAAATACATTGTTAGGCTTCTCCTAGGCGATTTAAAACTCGGCTATTCAGCTAACACAGTTATTAAAGCCGCAGCTAAAGCCTACAACGTTCCGCCGGAGCTTATCCAAAAAGCATGCGCCATAATGGGAATAACCGAAGGCATAAGCATGGCTTCTGAAGGAGCGCTTAAACTTGCAGAAGTGAAGATGCGGCCAGGCCAGTTTATCAAGCCTCAGCTAGCCCACCTATACGAGCCGGACAAGGTTGTCTATCCAGCCAGAGCCGAATACAAGCTGGATGGTAGCAGGCTTCAAATCCACAAGTGGGGCACTCAAACATGGCTTTTTTCAAGGCGCGGCATTGAAAAGTCACAGACGCTGCCAGAGGTTGTGGAAATAGCAAGGCAGTTTAAAGCGCAAAGCTGCATTGTAGACGGCGAAGTCATAGCCGTTGACGAGGCGGGCAATCCTTTGCCTTTTCAGGTTATGCTTGAAAGAACCGTGCCCAGGGAGCTTAAACCAGAGGAGCTTGAAGAGAGGAAAAGAAAAGTTAGGGTTACAGTTAAAGCCTTTGACATACTCTTTTTAAACGGGCGGGAGCTTACGGGTTTGCCTCTTTCTGAAAGGAGAAAACACTTGTTAGCGGTTGTTCCGCCGGAATACATTGTGGATGGCGTGGACTGTCAAAGCGAAGTGGGGTTGATGCGCTTCTACGAAGAGGCGTTGAAGAATAAGTTTGAGGGTATAGTTGTCAAAAGTTTGAACGCTCCATACGAGATTGGACAGCGCACCTATACTTGGCTTAAGCTTAAACCGGAACGCGACACCATAGACTGCACCATAGTCAAAGCCCTATACGGGAAGGGAAAGCGTGCCGGCCTATACTCGTCGTTTCTATTGGCGGTGCGCGACCCGACGGAAAAGAGGCTTTACACTATTGGAAAGGTTTCGAATTTGCCTGAAGAAGTTATGGATGTGCTGGCTACAGTTGTTGGAAAAACTCGGAAAGGTGAGGATGAAGAAGGTGTTTTTGTTAGGCCATCGGTGGTTGTTGAAGTGACTTATCAGGAAATTCAGGAAACAGATGAGTACACAAGCGGTTACACCTTAAGAGTGCCAAAAATAGTGCGGTTTAGAACGGATAAAACAGTGGACGAAATAGACAGCCTTGACAAGTTGAAGCGGCTTTATGAACTGCAGTATGAACGTTACCCAACCCAAACAATATAGTTGTCCTAAAATTGCTGGCTTTGAAAATCGGATTAGCTATTAATTATCCTAAAGCGTATAGAAGTTTCTGGTGCGTAAAAATTCATAGGGAGTGGAGGAGTGAATATTGCCTATGGGCGCTGTGGTCTTATATTGTTCCTTGCGTATTCCTAGGGCGATTTCTATGAACTCTTTTAGGGTTTGGTTAGCGAATTCCCATGTGGGTCTTCCATATTTTAGGCCTTTGCAGTTGGAATCCGCGTAAATGTATACTTTGTTTTCACCGAGATGATAGAGCGCTTCGCGAGCGTATCCAAATTTTGGATTTGCGAGAACTTTGAAGGGCCAGAGTTTACACGCGTCGGGTTTCATGTGCTGTAACCCGCAGAGGTGCATGTTTGAAAGCTTGTAGAGAAATACGCATGAACCGTCGCTTTTCTTTTTGAGGTATAATTTGTTTAAGTCTGAGGTTGTGGCTTCTACGCCGTAGTTTTTAACTATGCGTAGCCATTCCGGAAAGTTTAAAACGACACTGTAGGCTTTGCAGCATAAACCACACGCATCACATTTCCAGTCGGCAATGTACTGCCACGGCACGAACTGCATTTTCCAAGCCTACACAGATGGTTTTCTCTAAAGTCTGAAAAATATAGGCGCTTGCATTAAAAGTTTATTTTACTATGCCAATGGATTGCGCTTTTAAACGCTAAACTTTCCTATACAAGTAAATCGTGTGCGTCGGATAGCCAAGCTTTGGATTTTCACAGAAATTATCCACTTTTACGGGTTTCCAGCCTACAATTTCATAGTCGTGGGAAACCACACGCACGCCCTTTTTAAGTTCAGCCTCAAGTTTAGGCTTAATCTTCTCATTAGCACTTGTCGTCAAATACAGAAAAACCACATCCGCAGACGTTAAATCCACGCTGAAAATGTCACCGTTAACGATGGTAACCCTATCCTGGAGACCCTCTTCGTGAACAGTGCTTAACGCTTTTTTGGCAAGGTCTTCTCTCAACTCGACTCCAACGGCTCTGGCGCCGAACTCTTTTGCAGCCATTATCACTGTCCGGCCGTCTCCAGCGCCCAAATCAAAGAAGACTTCGCCGGGTTTCAAATCCGCCAAAACAAGCATGTAGCGGACGACTGGAAGAGGACTTGGAACAAATGGAGCTATAAACAATCTACAGGCCTCCCTTTCTGGTTTTAGCAGTGCTTCGTTCTCTCTTTTAAAATTTTCCTAAGCAGGTTAAGCGACATAGGTTGCCCTTTTCGGAGCTGGTCTTCTTGCTTCTCCGCATTTCATGGCACTTTGGGCGCAAAGCTCCAAATACTTTTCTTCGTCTCCTGCACCTGCAGCCTCAGCGGCTCTGCGGCACAACTCGCTGGGCTCTTCGCAACCCTCTTCTTTACATAAGCCAGATATGTATAGGCAGATTTCCTGCACGTCTTTTGGCTCTAAAACGGCTCTGTTTGTGCGGATTAATAGGCAGAGTTCTCTGGCTAGAACGCAGTTTTTAATGTATTTGATTCTGCTGAGAACTTCTTCACGTAGTTTTCTGCGGCTTATTTCCAAGTTATTCATCTCTCCATAAACCTTTAAACGGGCTGTTCACCCACATTAAGGTGGTCTCCCATTTAAAAGTTGTTGTAAGTCTTGGTTAACTACCAAAATCTCTTGCTTATAGCTTTGCGTTCAGCTTCAAGGACAAGTTCGTAAAATTTGTCGCTGAGCGCGGATTCCTTTTCAAGAATTTCCTTAACGTCTGAGGGTTGAATTTTTCTGGCGCATAAGGCCACGGCAGCAGCCTTCCCATACTTCGCAATTAAATGTGCTGTTTGCACAGCTTGCCGCCGCAGTTTCTCCTCGCCTTTAGTAAGTTTTTCACCCTTCTTCTCTACAAGAGGCATGATTTTCTCTTCCTCAACTTTAAGAAGGCCTAAAGCCGTGGAACCACATTTTGGACATTTGGGCTTTGCAGGCAAGTCTTTAACCCGTATCATATCCATATAGCTCCAACAGTTCGTGCATACAAAGTTGCATATCTCGTTCAGAAGCCTAGCCTTGGCAGATTCTATGAGCACGGCGCGCATCCTTTCAGGCGGTATCAAATCTGTCTTCATACTAACTCGTTCGATGCCGACACGGGCTACAGGAGTGGCGTTTCCACCAGTTTCAACTTTCCCCACGTGAATTTCGCCGTCGCGGATCTTTCCTAAAACATGAATAAGCCGTTCCAAGTCTAGGTCCTTCGTGAAAACTTCTTTTAGGGCTTCTTCGAATATTGGGGTTCCTTCAAAACTTTTCAAAAGCCTTTGGAGACTTACGCTGCTAAAGTCAGCCCACTTCTCTAACGCTCCGAAACGCCTTGCAACATGGATCATTCTCCTCTTGAAAAGGCCAGTTTTTACAGTTGCCCTTGTTAAGGAGTCTCTTACGGCTTGTTCGCCCATGATGCTCATCTCTTTTAGCAATGCCACTATTTGTTCAGCGTTTGCTGCGCCCATGGTCTGCACAAATATGCGATAAGGATCATGTTGAACCACTATGCCATACCCAATTTTTTCGGAGAGCAACTGTCCCATAAGCTGTGCTAAGGCACGGTTAGCTAGAGAACCGAAATGCGCGTGAATTATTACAAACTCGCCACAGTCCTCAACAGTTACTCGCTTATCTGAGGGAATTGGAATACCAGAAGCTGCCTGCTCCACAGTCTCAGCTAAAGCACTTAAAATGGCCTCCTTATCAGCAGGATACTCCATAGTAAGCTTAACGGCAATCTCCTCTGGAGATAATCCTTTACGCATTTGCTCTTCAACGAAACCTCTAATGTAGCCAACTTCCTGCGCCACCTCAAAGGGCACAGGGATTTCTTCACCTATCCAGCTTGGTATGGCTCCCGACGGATCGTCAACGGGTTTCACGTAAACCTTGTCTTCAGAGATGTGGATGATCCGCCAAGGGCTTCCCCGGATAATGAATTTTATTCCAGGCTTGCCGTATTCAGCCATGAAAGCTTCGTCTAAAACTCCTATGGCTGAGTCGCTTGACTCGTCAATCACAAGATACTGTTTCTCTTCGGGAATCATGGATAAGTTGCCAAAATAATATTCAAAAAGCGCCTTTGTTCTCCGTGGCTTTAAAACGACTTTATCCTCAAAGGAAACCCACGCTAAACGGGGGAAACGTTGATGCATATACCTGAGAATTTTTTCAACATCTTCCAAAGTTAAATCAGTGTAGGGATAAGCGTTCCTAAACATTTCCAAAATTTCGTTAAACTCAAGTCTCTTCTGTTTTAGAAGTAAACCGGCAATCTGATGGGCTAAAACATCGTAAGGCTTAGGCGGAATCTCAACGGGCTCTAAATCCTCTTTTAAGGCACGTTTAGCTATGGCTAAAGCCTCAAGCGTGTCGTCAGAATCCATCGTCACAATTATTCCCTCAGCTATATGCCCAATTCTGTGGCCGCTCCTACCCACACGCTGTATAAGCCTTGTAACCTGTCTTGGACTCATATACTGAATAACTAAGTCTATTTGGCCAACATCTATGCCAAGCTCTAAACTGCTTGTGCAAACAAGCCCTTTAAGCTCACCGTTTTTCAGCCCTCTTTCAGCTGCTATACGAGAAGGCTTTGCCAAGGAACCGTGGTGAATTGAAACAGGGAAGTCTATATCCCAAACCTTGAATCTGCTTGCCAAAACTTCAGATATGGCCCTTGTGTTCGTGAATAAGAGGACAGATTTATGCCTACTTATATAATCCCGGATTATCCTAAGCCTCGCCGCCACCTCTGGATGAGTATAAAGCTGCTCGGCAAGCCTAAAGTCTTCAGATTCCGGCTTTGGAAAAACTATCTTGAGACGCATTTTCCTCGCAACAGGAACCCTTACAATTTCAACGCTGCGACCGTTCCCCACGAGAAACTGAGCAACTTTTTCAGGACTTCCAATAGTGGCTGACAACCCTATTAACTGGAATTCTCTTCCAACCATTGCCCTAAGCCTTTCAAGGGCGAGGGAAAGCTGGCTTCCCCGCTTGCTGTCAGCCATCTCATGCACTTCATCAATTATGACCCAACGCACTTGCTGCAGATGCTGACGCATAATCCAGCCGGACAGAATTGCTTGCAAAGTCTCAGGAGTGGTTATTAAAACATCTGGAGGGCTCCGCGCCTGCCTCGCCCGCTCCTTCGTCTCCGTGTCACCATGTCTAACCGCCAACTTTATGTCTAAATTGTTACACCACCACTCAAACCTTTCAAGCATGTCGCGGTTCAAGGCCCTTAAAGGCGTAATGTAAAGAACCTTAATACCGGGAACGCCAGGCTCTTGGAGAAGCATGCTTAGAACTGGAAGAAACGCAGCCTCGGTTTTCCCAGTGGCAGTAGGCGATATAAGGAGAACATTTTTACCCTCAAGAATTTTTGGAATTGTTTTCTCCTGTGGTTCTGTAGGCTTCGAGAACCCCTTCTGCTCAACAAGCCTTCGAACAGGCTTCACAAGCAATTCAAAAGCATTCTCAGGAGACTCTTTCAACCTTGATTAAACCTCGAATACCAAGGGAATAAGCATAAACCACAAGTAAAAGCATTTTGGGGAAAAATCTAAAAAAGGCATGGGAACATGAGACATGGAATACGCAGATTATTAACAATATCAGAATTAATTGTAAATATTACATTATACACGGCAAAAATTTAAGATTATTTGGAAAAATACCGAAAATTTTCCGTAGAAATTTTTTATAAACAAGAACGCTGTTTTATGTGGAAAACAAAAGAGTGCACCCAAAAGAGGTCTACTAGCGCTCTACACTACTAGCGCTCTACAATATTCAGAAGAAAACTTTAAAACACCCTTACATTTAACAAAGAAGGAAAATTCACTGTTTAGCGGGTGTGGGAATATCGTTGAAAGTCTTGTAAAACTGGCGAGTTGTAAAATGAGCACGCATCTTGAAAAACTGCGTCCGAAACTAAATAAAAACAACTACCAAAAAATATGCACCATACCCAACCCAAAAGTTTACCAATTCTTAGCGGAAGCTGATAAACTCTGCAAACC
>WUQU01000407.1 GCA_009889605.1 Candidatus Bathyarchaeota archaeon
ACTCCGTGCCTTAGCCAAGCGAGAAATTCTCCCTTCTCTGGAACAGAATATAAAGCAAGGCAACTCTTTGCTCTCAGGGAGCGAGGAGGAACTCCGCCAATACTTTGGGGATAAATGGAAAGAGAAATTCCCCTTTAACTGGGAAGAGGAATTCCCCGAGATAATAAGGCAAGGCGGATTTGATGTGATAATTGGAAATCCCCCCTATGGAAGGCTAAAGCAAGTAGTCAAAGACCATCAAGAAAAAGAAGAATTAAGCCATTATTTTAGTTCAACTTATCAATACCAAAGGGGCAATTTAAACTTTTATAAGTTGTTCTTGGAAAGGAGTTATTCCCTTCTCAAAGAAGGTGGCTATTTTTCGATGATTTTTCCCACTGCCTTTTTAGGAGAAGAAAGTTCAATACTATTAAGGAGGCTATTCTTTGAAAACGCCAAAGTGCTCGCTATCCTCCAAATCCCAGAAAGGAGCAAGGTATTCCCAGAAGTCACCCAAGACCTCACTATCTTCGTTTATCAAAAAGTTAAAGAGAAAGATTATACATTCTTGGTTAAAACCGGTCTTACCCCAGAAGAGGTAAAAAAACTGAATGAAATAAATTGGATAGAGATAAAGCGAAGTCAAATTGCTGATTTCACCCAAAGGGAATACTGCTGATAAGGAATTCATCAGCTATAAGCCCACAGGGGATATTTTAGTAAAGGGAATACACCTTAAGCGTTATTTTGTAGATTTAAGCCCCGAAGGCAAACAGCCAAGATGGGTAAGAAAGGCAGAATTCCTCCAAAAGAAACCCCACGCCAAAGAAAGTATAGAACAAGAAAGAATAATAGGCAGAAATACCCTTAATAGGGCTATACGCCCTCGCCTTCTTTTTACTTCTCTTCCAGCAGGCTTTGTTATAACCAATGCGATAAAGTATATTATCCTAAATCCCCAGTCTGGCTTACACAAAAACTATATAATAGCCCTGCTTAACTCCACACTATTAAATTGGAGATTTGAACTTTTCTCCATCCAGAATAATATTAGGAACTACGAAATT
Source organism: Candidatus Bathyarchaeota archaeon (assembly GCA_009889605.1). Taxonomy (GTDB): domain Archaea; phylum Thermoproteota; class Bathyarchaeia; order Bathyarchaeales; family Bathycorpusculaceae; genus WUQU01. Next base: position 1,047 of record WUQU01000407.1, read on the forward strand.
GAAGCCCTTCCTATCCCTCGCATTGATTTTTCTAATCCAGCGGAGAAAAATCTTCACGATAATTTAGTGGCTTTGGTAGATAAGATGCTGGAACTAAACAAAAAGTTGGCGGGGATGAAGGATGCTTTGTTTGAGGAAAGAAGGGAAGTAGAAAGGGAAATCAAAAGGACGGATGAAAGGATTGACCGCTTGGTCTATGAACTCTATGGGCTTGTTGAGGAGGAGATTAAGATAGTAGAAGCC
>WUQU01000408.1 GCA_009889605.1 Candidatus Bathyarchaeota archaeon
AAAGAAGATTTAGGCGAAGAAACCATGGCGCATACTGCTTTAAACCCTTTCCTCAGAAAAGTGAAAAACAGAACAGCAGGTTTAACAGCAAGCCACCCGTTAAATGCGCTGTAGGTTCCACCGCTGAAAAAGGAGACCCGCGAAAAAGCAGCTGTCAGCATACCTTTTATTTTTAGCCTTCACCCTTTATAGTTATTTTAGGTGCAAAATTGGAAAAAGCAGACATTCTAATCTATGGATGCACAATTCTAACAATGAAAAACCGTGAAATCATCAAGGACGGCGCCATAGCCATAAAAAACAGTGAAATAGTTTTTGTTGGAAAACGTGCGTCAGCCAGTGGCATACATGCAGAAAAGAAGATACACGCCAAGGGAAAAGTTGCAGTTCCCGGATTGATAAACTGTCACACGCATGTGTCCATGACGCTTATGAGGGGAATAGCTGAAGACAAACCCCTGAAAATTTGGCTGAAAAACGCAATATGGCCTTTAGAAGCCAAACTCACCGCCGAAGACATTTACGCAGGCGCCCTCTTAGGATGTTTGGAAATGATAAAAAATGGAACTACGTGCTTCGCAGACATGTACTTTCATGAAGAGGCCGTTGCAAAGGCTGTCAAAGAAAGCGGTTTAAGAGCTGTTCTTGCAGAAGGCATAGTTGAAAACGAAAACAAGGCGCTTGGCGAAAAAATGTTCAAAAACAGTTTATTTTTTGCTGAGAAGTTTATGGGGTATGCTGATGGCAGAATAACAGCCATGCTCGGCCCCCACGCGGCTTACAGCTGTAGCCAAGAGCTTCTAATTAAAATTAGAGAAGAAGCCTCCCAACTTGGAGTGGGCGTTCACATTCATTTGGCAGAATCCGCTGAAATGTTTAAGGAATTCGAGAAAAAGTATGGCTGCAGCGAAGTGGAATTCCTAAACCAGCTGGGCTTTTTTAACGCGCATGTTCTGGCAGCCCACTGCATAAACTTGTCTGAAAATGACAGGCAGATTATGGCGGAAAACAATGTTAACGCGGTTTACGTGCCAATAGCCAACATGAAGCTAGGTTTAGGCGCAGCAAAAATACATGAATTAGCAAGCTTAAATGTCAATGTGGCTTTGGGCACTGACGGCCCAGCCAGCAACAACACTTTAGACATGTTTGAAACCATGAAAGTGGGCGCCCTACTTCAAAAGCTGGCATACTTGATCCCTGAAGTATTACCCGCGTGTGAAGTTTTGAAGATGGCAACCTTGAATGGCGCTAAAGCCCTTAACCTTGAAAGGAATGTGGGCTCGTTGGAGGTTGGCAAAAAAGCAGACATAATTCTCATAGATTTTTCAAAGCCGCATCTTAAACCCTTACAGGATATTTACGCAAGCATAGTTTATTCAGCCCATGGAAGCGATGTGGACACGGTTATGGTTGATGGAAAAATTCTCATGGAGAACAGGCAGGTTAAGACCTTAAATGAGCAAGCGGTTATAGAGAAGGCGGAAAAACACGCAGCGCAACTGCTGGCACGTAAGCCTTAAGGAACATTAAATATATTTCGTAGAAACCTTAAATCTACATTTGAACGTGGCTCTTGGTGGAAGATTGGCGCAACCTCACAGGCTCTTAGACAAAAGTCTAGCCGAGCAAATCGTGAATTTTTGTAGTTATATCGCCAACTTCCGCGAAATCAGCGGTATCTGTGTTTGCGGCGATTATGCCTTCGGCATGCCTAGTGCAAAAACTCCCGTAGAAGTTTTGTTGATAGTGAACGGGTTTCCCCCAAGAGTTATGACGTACGTAAAGTTTTACGGTGATAAGGCGGTAATTGTTTACGCGGTGGATAAGTGGGTTTTTGAAAGAGACGTGGACGGAGGGTTTTTAGGCGAAGCCTTCGCAGTGCAACTGCTTTTTCCATATATTCCTTTAAAAGATGAGGCTTACTTGAAGGCTGAAGAGGTTAAGCTGAAGAGACGTTTAATTCTTGAACTTCTTGAAAACCTTGTATTGGATTTTCCCGAACTTTCATATGAACTTCGTATAAAACCTGAATTTTTTGCTTATGAAGCAATGTTAAGCAGAGCCCGCCTTTTTCCCCCTCTCTTCTATAACCTTTCAAGTTTTCTACGTGAAGATTTAAGGAGTGACAATTTGGAATGCGTAATGAAGGGGTACTTGTGGGCGCTTGAAGAGTTGGAAAAGGCGAAAGTGGTTGAACGCGATGATGGCTTCTTTAAAATTTCGCCTGAGTTTGCTTGTAACGTGAAAGGCCAAAGGATTCGTTTCGTAAACCTTCTCAAATCTGCGCAGAAAGCCCTCTTCCTTTCTCTTCTCGGAACTTTCCCCAAAATTTTCAGAGTTCTTTCACAGAATAGGGATATCCTCCTTAATTTTCAAATTCTTACAAATGAAAATTTTGAAGCATCATTTCAGATTGAAGATCCGGAAAAGTATTTGTTTGTGCCAACCGCCCATGGGCTTGTTCCTTTAGCCAACAAAATAGGCATTGAAGCCTTTGCAAGAAAAACTCTTTCCGCAAGTGTTGAGGCAGAAATTAAAGTTGAGAAACTGGGCGGTGTTTTAAATGATGTATACCTAGTTAGAGCTAAAGTAAATGGTGAAGAACGAAAATTTGTTGTTAAAAGTTTCAAGGACTGGTCTGGTTTTAAATGGTTCCCTTTAACCTTGTGGACTGCTGGAACCAAAACTTTCGCCCTTTTGGGACGGTCGAGGCTTGAAAGAGAATGTGCCATAAGCCAGTTTTTGAATTCCAATGGTTTCGCTGTTCCAAAGCTTTTGAACGTAAGCCACCATGAAAGACTGGTTTTTATGGAGTATTTGGAAGGGGAAAGCTTGGAAAAAGTGGTGAAAAGAATTATGAATGCAAAAGTTGAAGGCGATGTTGAAAAGGAGTTAAAGGTTGTGCATAAGGTTGGGGAAACGTTTGCCAAGATTCATGCTCTTAATGTTACTTTGGGTGATACGAAGCCTGAAAATATTTTGTTGGGTAAAAGCGGAGAAATTTGCCTTTTAGACTTTGAACAAGCCTCTAGAAATGGAGACAAAAGTTGGGACATTGCCGAATTCCTCTATTATGTTGGGCACTATGCGTCGCCGTTTGCTGGAGCCCGCCAAGCTGAACTCATTACACGTGCTTTTATCAAGGGTTATTTGGAAGCTGGAGGAGACATTAAAGCTGTTAAGGCTGCTGGGAAACCAAAATACACGAAAGTTTTCAGCGTGTTTACTTTCCCACATATTGTTTTTGCCATTTCAAATCTCTGTAAAAAAGCAGAGCAGTTAAGAAGCGTGTGAACATGGTTAAGCGTGAAACAACTTTAACCTTTTACGGTGGAGTAAACGAAATTGGAGGAAACAAGATTCTCCTGAAAGACGGGGACACAAAAGTCTTTTTCGATTTTGGAATGTCCTTCGCCCTTAAAAGGCAGTATTACTCTCCGCCTTTCCTTTCCCCAAAAAGTGAAGACAGCCTCTTGGAGTTGGGGATTCTGCCGAAAATTGAAGGCATTTACCGATTTGACGATAAAGCTGCAGATGTCGACGCGGTTTTTATTTCCCACGGCCACATGGACCACTCAGCCTATTTATCCTTCATAAAAAGGGATGTTCCAGTATACTGTGGAGAGACCACAAAAATTATTCTACACGCTTTAGGCGAAATGCGCAGAGCTGATTTAGAGTTTAACGTTGAAGGCATAACTTTTAAGCCTTTCAGAACCGGCGACACCATTCGTGTGGGCAGCTTAGAAGTTGAGCCTGTGCATGTGGACCATTCAGTTCCAGGCGCTTACGGCTTTATTGTTCACACTTCTAATGGCGCGGTTGTTTACACTGGAGACTTCCGTGTTCACGGTGCCAAACCTGAAATGACCCGTGATTTTGTTGAGAAGGCGAAAGAGGCTGAACCTGTGGCGGTTATTACTGAAGCCACTAACATGACTGGGGCTAGTGTTTCTTCTGAAGGTGAAGTGGAGGACAAATTGAACAGCATTGTGAGGCAAGCTGACGGCATTGTGCTTGCGGAATTCGCCGCCACAGATGTGGATAGGCTGAATTCCTTTTACAGTGCAGCCAAGAACAACGGGCGTTGCCTCGTCGTTTCTCCTAAGCAGGCCTACTTGATGAACGCGCTGCGTAAAGACAAAGGCTTAACAATTCCAAGCCTCAGTGATGAGCATCTTTTGATTTTTCGAAAGTCGAAGAAGAAAGAAGGCGGGAAAGAGGTGAGGCGCACGTGGGAAAGACAGTTGCTGGAAGAGTACTCTGGAAGGGTGGTGGACAGCGAAGGGATTTCGAAGCAGCAGTGCAAACTGGTTTTTTCAGTTTCCTTCTATGACTTGGAACAGTTGATGGAGGTGCATCCTAAGCCTGGAAGCTGCTATATCTCGTCTTCTTCTGAGCCTTTCACCGAAGAAATGGAGATAGACTTTGAAAGGCTTGTTAACTGGCTTAGGCATTATGGCTTGCCCCAGTACCACGTGCACGTTTCAGGACACATAATGCCCTTTGCGCTTAAAGAGGTTATAAAAGAAATCGGTGCTACCAAAATCTTTCCAGTGCACACTGAAAACGCCGAATTGTTTGCCAAGTTTGTCCGCGAACTGAAAAGCGAGACGGTTGTTGTTGAAAAAGGAGAAACCTACAAAATTTAGACTGATGATATGAATTTTAAATTTTTAGTTCAGCTTTTGTTTTGAGATTCATAATTCATAATTTTAAATGTGGAAATTTTAATGTTTGCGATTGCCATGAAGAAAGCTTCGATGATTGACCGCCGCGCACTAATCCTAATCCACAGTTTGGGTTTAAGCTGTCTAGGAGGGGCCATATTCCTCCAAATCCTAGTCTTCACAAATATTCTTCAGCATGGGTATTTTATGGCTGTGGAAAACAACGGGGCAATTTTAGCTTTCAAAATGGTGTTAACCTTTTTCGCCCTTGTTTACTTCGTATATTTGTATCAGCGTCTTCTTCGCTCACTAAAATAGCCTTTCTATGCCTTTAAAGCTTTTAATTGCTTAAGGTTTATGTCCTAGTGGTGAGTTGGGTTTAAAGCGTTATGGAAAGGGAAAGCTTTGGAAAGTCAAAAAATATGTGAAGGCGATTACGTGCTTCTCTATCTTGATCAGAGAAGAACATATTTGGTTAGGGTTGAATCTGGAAAGACTTTTCACACTCATAAGGGGTTTGTGAACTTTGACGATTTGATTGGAAGGGCTTATGGCGAGAGGGTTTCTAGCAGTCTAGGCGTTGAATTCATAGTTTTGAAGCCTCTTCTACGAGATTACATATTGAAGTCTATTAGGAAAACCCAGATAATATATCCGAAGGACATAGCCCTCATAATAATGTTCAGCGGAATAGGTCCTGGAAGCCGTGTGGTGGAGGCTGGAACTGGAACAGGCGCGTTGACAACTGCCTTAGCCCACTATGTACGGCCTAACGGTAAGGTCTACAGTTATGAGCTGCGGGAGGAATTTCTTAAAGCTGCAGAGAAGAACATAAAACGGGCAGGTCTTGCGGGTTTTGTGGAACTTAAAAATAAGGATGTCACAGCAGGTATTGAAGAAAGGGATGTTGACGCTGTGGTTTTGGATTTGGCAACTCCGTGGCTTATTGTCCCACGCGCCTATGTTTCGCTGAAGCCTTCTGGAACCATGATTTCTTTCAGCCCCACTATAGATCAAGTGGTTAAGACTGTAGAAGCGTTGGAGGCAGAGAACTTTGTAGACGTGGAGACTGTTGAGTGTTTAATGCGGGGAATGCAAATAGCACGGGGGAAGACGCGGCCTCAAACTTTGATGACTGCACATACGGGTTACATAACGTTTGCCCGCAAGGCGTTAAAGCCTGCTTGATTTGCTTTTTGAAGGTTGTAGGCGCATGGGTAAGGTGTAAACTTTAATAGTGTGCCTTTGACATTTTGGCTGTAAAAGGAGGAAGTTAAATCGTTTCGCCGTAGGGCATTTGGCTTTGGGGTATCTTTCGGGAAAGGCTTCTGGAAAGTTTTTGAAGACTGAGGTTAATCTTCCTCTGGTTTTTATGCTTTCAGTTCTTCCTGACATAGATCTCTTGTTTCCAGTCTTTCTCCAGCACAGGGGACCTACCCACTCAGTAATAGTGGCGTTTTTGGTTTTTGCTCCTTTTTTTGTAGTTTACCATAGAAAGGTTGTTCCCTATTTTTTGGCTTTTGTTCTGCATCCGCTGGTTGGCGACTATATTGCTGGAGGAAATGTGCAGTTGTCATGGCCTTTGTCTCAACAATATTTTGGGATGGCCATAGATATTGGAAGCCCCGTAAATGTGGGTTTGGAGTGGGTGTTTTTCCTTTTGGCGATGGTTCTTATGGTGAAAGTGGGTGATTTAGCAGTGCTTTTGCAGCCGCATAATTCTAATTTGTTTTTGGCGGTTCCAACGTTTACGGTTTTGCTTCCAACTTTTCTGTGTTTTCCGTTGCATGTGCCTGTTTGGCTGGTTTTGCCTCATCTATTTTATTTGTTCATTTTTTCAGCAGCTATTCTTGTTGACGTGTACTGGGCTGTTAAAAATAGGAGTGTTGGAAAATTAAAAAGCCCAAGTTGAGTCTAAGCCTAGACAGTTCCAGCCGGAGACAGCAAACCACAACCGACCGTCGCAACCTCCCATTTGATGTTATCGCTTGGGATGATTGCAACTTTCTGTTGCGGCTGCTGTTTTCAGCCAGATCCGTCTAAGCGTGCTTCTCAACTTGGGCATAGTAAATTGCCGCGATTTTTAATTTAAGTCGTTTGCACATTGTTGGTTTAATTTTTTGGTTATTTTGTTGCTTTTTTGGCATGATTGGTTAAATTTTTTAACATGGATTTACTTTTGTATGCGGTTTTTATGTTGGGTATTTAAGCTGGGTGAGGGTTTTTGAAGCGTGGTTTTTGGTTTTTTGGGGTTTTTTATGGTTGCTTCGATGCTAAAAGTTTAAACGGTTTGTTTTAGATGTCATTTGGGAATGCTGGAGAGTTTGGTGGGTGGTGCGTGGTTAGGGATAAGTTTGAGGAAGATTTGGATGCTTTGCTTTCTTTGCTTTTTCAGAATTTAGACAAGGAGGCGCAGGTTAAGCTTAGTAGGCTGCGGGATCGGCTTGTTCAGCTGCATAGGGAAAATGTTGTGAAAATTAATCATTCTGTTATGGAGCTTGTTTGCGCGAGGTATCTTGTGGAGAGAGGCTATGATGTGCAGGTGGAGTGGCCTTTGGACGGAGTTTTAACCTGTGACTTGTTTGCTGTTAAGGGCTATGGAAGCCTTATTGCGGAGATTGAGACTGGTTTTGTTCCACCTGAACATGCTTTGGACCCTTCGGGGTATTTAGCTGCAAGAATAGCCAGTAAAATTGTTCGGTACAGCGGCTATGCGGGGAAGTTTGCACTTGGGATTCCGCCTTATTATGTTTTGCAGTTTCCTTCGGTTTTTGCTAAGCCGCCTAGGGAGCGGAAGCCCAGCGAGTTGGAAGAGGTTAAGGGGTTGTGCGATCGGTATTATCATAATCCTCCTGTTAACTTAGCAGAAATTAGGAATGCTCGGGTTCACGCTGTTTATGTGGTTGACGTGGATTGTGGGGTTGTCCGGGAAGTGGATCCGGAAGTTTATGTGAAGCGTAACAGCAGTGTTTAGAGTTTGGGCAAAGGTCTTGTAAGGAAACTGGACGGATGGTGCTTTACTAAAATATTAAGGTTGCTTGCTGCCGTTTGTTTTTGTTTCTTTATCTCTTTTATTATGTTTTTATTTCTATGAGGATTAGGATGGTGGCGGGTATTATGCATTATGAGTATGAATCCTATTGGGGGTTCTTACGAAATATCCTAAGTAGCCGATGTAGGGTATTACTGCTATGACTTTGCCTACTACGTCTTGTTTTTTGATTGTCCATGGGTCCGGGTCTTCGTTGGCGTCTCCTTTTGTTTTAAAGCCTTCGTTTGTTACGCCTATTATTCTATGGGTTACCGTTGTTGGCTGTTCGGCTTCCACTTTGAAGCAGATTATGTCGCCTACGGTTAGGGTTTCTGGGTCGGCTGGTTTTATGACGACTATGCTTCCGACGGGGATGGCGGGTTCCATGCTGCCGGTGTAGACTGGCTCGTAACTGGTGTCTCCCCAAAGCGCGACTGGTCTGTAAACCCTAAGAAGATTATTAGGAATGTGGCTATAAGGGCGAGTAAGGGCGAGTAAGGCTATTTTTGCGAGTTTTTTAGGGTTTGGCGT
>WUQU01000409.1 GCA_009889605.1 Candidatus Bathyarchaeota archaeon
AAAAAGCGTGGTATAAATAATAATAGCAAACAACATCTCCACTCCCCCTGTTGCATCACAAACTCCTCCTACCGCATTGGCAGTTAGCCAAAAACAAGTTTGCGGTCAGGGGGAGTTTGGAGATGTTGTACCATCCAGACGAAATCACAATAGATGGTCTGGAGTGCTATCTCGACTGGTCAAAGCACTCCACAAAAAGAGAAGCGGAAAGGCTGTTCACAGTAGAAGATGTGATAGCAACATTACAACTTGCGTCAGAACTTCTGGATTTTCAAAGTGGAACAAGGTGCTGGGTTAAAAACCATACCAGAGGCAAGTCGGTACTTGTCAGGGTTGTAGCAGGCGGACAGTGGATTTGTTTAGAAATAATCACACTACTGGACAAGGTAGACGATTTGGAAGTTTTTGACGCTGAAGAAATAGACGTCTGGGAAGATGAAGCAGCGTAAAAGTAAATAGCAAAAAGGCGGAGAATGGTAGAGAAAACAAAAGGCAAACTCCGCCTTTTTGTTTTCTCTGCTAAAAAATGAAAAGGAGAGATAATAGATGAAAAAAGAAGATAAAATAATACCATTCAAGAGAGAACCAAAAATAACATTTTCAAAAGACTTTGATCCTGAAAAATACAAAGACATTGAAGACATGCCTACTCAAGAAGAGATTCGTCAATTCGTGTTTGAATGCCTCAAAAAGAGTGAGATTGCAATAAACGACAGAAAAGGCTTCGTCGGCGAAGGAAAAACCGCAATAGTTGAAAGAGTGTCAGAAGATGAATATGTCGTAACTTTTTATTTTCCATGCGATGCTGTAATAGATGTGTACGAACAGAAGAAAAAAGACCCGAACTACAAATCAGTACGAGAGATAGTTATGGAAAACCGACGAAAAATGCAAGAGCAGCAACAACAAAGATAAGCCTTGAGAAATTCAGGGCTTTGTTTTTTTTGGGAAAAAGTCAACTACCCACCGCTCAAAGGAGCGGGGGCTTGTCAGCAGGGGTGGACTGCTAACAGGTCTGCCCGTCGGCAGGTAGTTGAACGTGGGTGATGCTGTAGCAGTACCTGACGTTCCGGGACAACACTCCCCGTTTTGGGAGACAGCGGTGAAATCCCGCAGCCCTACACAGGGTGCTACAGCACGCCTCAGGGAGACCTACCACTTCTACAAAAGGTGTCCAGATCATAGGGCTCCTTTTACAGGAGGAAGGAAAATGCTATTGTTCACCATTGACAGGAATGGAAGACCGGGACATCCAACAAGAAGATTCGATATGGTCAGGAAATTGGTGAAAAGAAGAAGAGCAAAAATCATCGGTGGTGGAGCTTCTGACAAACCACCAGTAGTAATGTTTCTGGACAGAGAATTTGACTATTCAAAAACAGTGAGCAGGAAACTCATCATAGTGCTTGACCCTGGATATCACTGTATAGGTTTTGTAGTATGCGAACTTAAGGGTGGAAAACTAATTGTGTACTGTACAGGGATTCTGGTTTCCAGAATCCCTGAAATCAAGGAACTGATAACAGAAAGAAAAGCACACCGGAGAAACAGAAGGTATTATTCTCGGTGTAAAAAGAAACGTTTATCCGCCAGACAGAACAGGGTTTTACTAAAATTCAAGGTGCCAAGAACAGTAAGGGATAGAGACAGGCTGAATGCTACTTTCAGACATGGCATAGAAACCCACCTTAACCTTTACAAAAAACTCTTAAAGTTTTTTCCATTCCCAGTAGAGCAGGTTGTGTTCGTTATGGAAAACAACATCTTTGATGTCAGAACAATGACGTGGGGTAAGACATATGGCGCGGGGTATCAAAAATCACCCAGAGTTCCAGCAGAGAAGAAGTGTATTCTCTGCGGTTCAGAAGAAAAGTTACAGAAACACCATTTGATACAGCGCAAATGTGGTGGTACTGACATTCAGGAAAACGTGGTATACCTTTGCAGGGACTGTCATGAAGATGTCCATGCTGGAAGAGTGTATATACCGGTGGAAGGTGTCAGGCAGTGGCGTGCACTGGGTACAGTCAATGCAATAATAGGACGTTTGCGAGAAATACCATGGTTGAAGTTTGTACCTGCATCTGATGTGGTACAGATGAGAAAAAGGCTGGGTCTTGAGAAAGGGCACGCCAATGATGCTCTGGCAACAGCAGCGGTCTTTTGCAACTGTACAGAAACTGACAGAACACACATGATTGAGCTAACCTTGGTAAAGTTCAGAAGACACAACAGGACAAGAATACACGCTGTAAGGGATAGGTTGTACAAGGTTGATGGTAAGATAGTGGCGAAGAACAGACGAAAGAGGACAGACCAGTAAGAACCGTCCTTTGCAGATATATCACCGCTGTCACCGGAAATTCAAAAAAACTCAAAGTGTATCCTG
>WUQU01000410.1 GCA_009889605.1 Candidatus Bathyarchaeota archaeon
GCTAAAAACCAGAAATTGTATCTGGAACTCTTTTATATAGGTTAAGTAATCCCTATATTGCACGTTAATTTGGCTTTCTGAATCAAAAAGTTTTTCGAAATCATCCAGATTCAGATTTTGAAAACTTTCTGCCGAAAAGTTGAGAACCGAATATGCGAATGAAACCGTCTGGTTTGCGCTGTCAAAGTTGTATTTAAGCCTCAACGCGTCTATTTGTTTTGATGATAATGCCCCAACGCTTCCTAAGCTTGGGAGGTCAGCGAATTTAACAGCATATATAACCCTATTTGCAGGGTCGTGGATTGCAATACAGTTTTTTGTCAAATTTTTAGGACCGAAATATGTTAGAACCCATTTTTTATTTTCTTCCTGAAATGATGGATTATCCCACGGGTTTTCCCAATTAAGCACTCCAGGAATATAAGCCTTTTCAAAGGAAAAATAGAGGTCAAAGTGAATGCTTAAGTAAATGTGTAAATCATGAATGTTTTTGTTTAACGCGGTGAAAGTCCAGTTAAAGTTTATTGGAATTCTGTTACTCAACATCTCAATGTTTTGAGTTAAAACAAAGTTGCCTTGTGAACAATATTGAACCTGAAGGGTTTTGCGGTCGTTTTCCTCAACCCAAACAATCTTTCTAGCCAGGTCGGAAAGCCGCGTATAAAATCTCTCACCATTTTCAGCATAGGATAAGCCGCTTTCTTCATCGTACAGAAATGAGGCTCTTCTCCAGACATTGTATTCTAACACCTCACACCGATCAAGTTCATAAGGCATTCTAACCTCATAAACTCTAAAAAGCATTAAAGAATTCTCCATTTCATAAGCCAAGTTTAAAACTGTTTCAGCTAACGCATTCCTCTCAACAATGGGGTTAGTTTCCATAACAGCGGGTTTTCCAGAAACTATTCCGAAAAAAAGCCCAGGCTTCTCCGTTACAATTACTGTCGATTTTCCAGGAAAATTATTTTTAATCCATAGTCCCGCTTGATAGGCAGGCAGATCCACATATGAATAGTACTCTGTTGCTTCAGAAACTTTACTGGTTAAAGCTGGAAACCGTGAGGCTAGCAGCCAAATAATAATGGAGATTATAACTGCATCCTTTAAGTAATATAGGTAATGTCTTAAACCTTTGCGCTTATCTTTTGGCAAGCGAAAAGTGATGAACCTTATTAACAGATAAATTGTTGCCGCCGAAAAGACAACTGCCGGAGGCATCATATAGTAAACAAAGCGGTCATAGGGTAACGTGAGATTAAGAAGGTAAGATTGGGTAAAAAGCAGCGGAACCAAAAAACTTAAGCCTAAAAGTATGTAAAAGTCAGTCTCCTTTCTTTTTTTGCATTCATAAATTGTTAAAAGCGCCCCAAGTAAAGCAAGGAAGAGTATAAAGCCAAAATTTAAAAAGAAAACATCCAAACTTACCCGTTTCACCAGATATAGGTATTGCCTCTGGCTAAATAAAATATGAGTAATTAAAACATTCATGTATGGCATCATGACAGGAACATACCATAAAATAAAAGCGACTGAGGCGCCCAAAAGCGCCATTAGTAAGAGGCGCTTAGAAGAATTTCTGAATATAAGAAACGTGATTACAGCGTAAAGTATCAATAATAGAAATGTTAAAAATGTTGTAAATTGGTGTGTTAATACTATAGAGAAAGCTGTCAAAAAAATTATAACTTTACTGGCATAGCTTTCCCTTTTTGATGGCAAATAGAAAAGTAGCAGACATAAGTAAACTATACTGAGTAAACTTGGGTAGCCTCCCCAGAAGTTGAGTTCATAAAGCGGAAAACAAAGCAACATCAAAGAAGAAGCAATAATGCCGCATCCTTCGTTAAAAAGCCTTGAACCAAGCAGATAAACCGAAAAAATTAGCAACCAATCAAAAGTAACCGTCAATACCTTAATAAGGAATAAAGCATGCTCAAAATTGACTGCACAGGTAAAGGACACTAGCACCACAAGAATTATACGGTAAAGAGGAGGGTACCAGGTGATTTCGGAAACTGAAACTTTTCCATTTTCCAACATTTCATAGGCTTTTGATAAATGGACAGCAGGATCGTTTCCGAGAATAACACCGTTTGAAGATATAAGCGTGTAAAAAAGAAGGATTGTTAAGGCCGAGAATGCTGCAACGAAAAATTTCATATAAAGCGGTTTAGCCATACGGATCCTTCCCAGTTTTCAGCCATGAATTCTTCTGACTTTAAATATCACTACATTATCATTAATAAATACAAGATTAAAAATTGGATCATTCAAGAATTTAGCAACAGGATACTCTCTTCTTTTGAAGGCTACAAAGGAAATTTCTTTTTGACGTAGTATTTCACGGTAATCAAAAACATTAATGGATCTCTCAGCCTTTTCCTCTTTTACAAACCACAAATTCGTCATGTTGCCCAACAAAATTTGAATACCCTTTGTGTCCACTTTTTCCACCTCAAACCCTCCAACTATCATTTTTATCTCCATTTTTTTAGCATTTTCCGCACTATAAAACATCTCCAAGCAAGCAGGGTTTTCTGGCATGAGAAACTTGGTTACAGGCGACCTTCCCTCAAAAATTACTTGGCCACATATTTTTGCAGTGTCATCTAATATCCCAACACTTCGCCCAAATTGTAAAATTTTTCCCTTTGCACGCAGCATAATTCTGATGTGATCTAAACTGGTTCCGGTTCCAACACTTTCCACAGTTACAGAAATTACGCCGAATTTTACGCCTTTTGAAATCTCTATTCTCCGTGTCAAAATTAGCTGATTATTTTGCCTAATTATGGTGATGTATGCTGAGTCTGGCTGTTTTTCAACTTTTATATCTCTAACAGGTATCGTGGTGGCATCAACTATCTTGGCGTTGGCTTCATATCTGTAAAACACGATAGTTTCACTTTCGTTAAAATAGAATATACAAAAACATACATTAACACAGTAGCAACTAAACCATCTACTTGGGATATTCAAACAACACCGTTATTGACAAGAATATCCCAGCAAATAACCGTTTAAGCATATTCATATATTCATCAGTTAACAATTTGATTTCAGGAAACAACCTCACCCAAAACTATCAAGGGATTCATCTCCCCCCAGTTCTCCGCAAAAATTTTCAACAAAAAACCTTCGCAAATAATGACATTGGACTAGGTCTCAGCGATTCATCCAACAACACAATTACCATAACAACTTTATAGACCATGGTGTGTAAGTCACTCTTTCAAATTTAAAAACATTTGAAATGACGGCAGAGAAGGAAATTATTGGAGTAACTACGAGGATATGTACCCGCAAGCCGAGGAAATCAACGGTTCAGGCATATGGAACGTTGCATATAGCATTGATGAAAACAACATAGATTTCCGAGAGCAAAGCCAGCTTTTTGAATTAAATAAATCTAAAAGTCATCAGCTTTTACCTTTAGAAAATGGACTTAAGTCTCCAAAGCATATGGTTTAAAGCTGTTCTTGCCATTATTTGGCTGTAAAAGTTTCTTTTAACAAAATGTCTAAGAATATATGCTGGAGAGTAAAAGCTATTGTAAAAGTTTTGCCTTAATTTCGCGACGTCTTCAGCGGATAGCATAGGATGTTCAAATACCAGAGTTGTCGTGTCGTAGAGTTGCCACTCTGTTGACATTTTCCATCCTGTTTTCTCTATTAGGTTACGAAGTTCAGTTCCAGGATAAGGGGTAGCTACACATATATATACATCGTCAGGCTTTGTTTTCTTTAAAAAGTTAACAGTCTGCTTTAACGTTTCTGTCGTTTCACCTGGATATCCCACGATCACTGATGCAGCTACGAATAAGCCTGCCTCTTTTGCCCATTTAATCGCCCTTTCGTTTTGTTCAACCGTTGTTCCCTTTTTCACAGCGTTGAGGATTTTTTGAGATCCCGATTCAATTCCAAAAAAAACTTGCTGACATTCTGCCCTCTTCATCTGAAACAAAATTTCTTTAGAAACACGGTCAACTCTGGTTTGACAATCCCATGGGAGACCTATTTTTCTATTGCGTATTTCTTCACAGATTTCAAGAATCCTTTTCCGGTCGAAAGTAATGGTGTCATCGTAGAATGAAAAAGCGTCAGCACTATAAACACCCTTTAACCACTCAAGTTCGTCTACAACGCTCTTTGGTTTCCTAGCGCGGAATGCTTTTCCAAAAACTCGCGAAGTCACGCAAAAAGAACATTGAAAAGGACATCCTCGGCTAGTTATTACTGGGAGAATCCTTCTTCCAAAAAGCCGATATTTGTACAGTGGAAAGTATTTGTATGCTGGAAGCGGAAGTTCATCAAGGTTTTGGATATAATCTCTATCGGCATTGCGAACAATTTCACTGTTATGCCTAAAAGTTATGCCATCAACCTTGTGTAAAGCCTTCCGACTATAAAATTCTTGTGCAAGCTCCAAAAATGTTTTTTCCCCTTCGCCCCTGACCACTACATCCACTGCCCTCTCATGGGTAAGAACTTCTTTATCCATAAAAGTGGCGTGAGGCCCGCCTAAGACAACCATAGCCTCTGGGCATGCTTTTTTCGCTATTTTGGCGGATAAAAGAGCGGAATTTATAGTTGGGGTCATAGAAGTTATGCCAATAATGAAAGGCTCAAAAGAGGATAACTCCGCCTCAAGTTTTTCATGGCTGATTCCAGTAGCAGGGCAGTCTATTACTTTAACTTCGCAGCCAGCATCCTCAAGAATAGCCGCCAAATAAGCTAAACCAAGGGGCAAATAAAGCTGATGATGATAAACTCCCTTTAAAGGAGGAGGGTTAACTAGGGCTATTCTGATGGACTTGTTAACTTTCTTCAATTTTCCACGCACATATATACACCAGCAGTTTATGGATTTAAGCAATTTGCGAAAATTAGAGAGAACATGATTCGGCGAGTCAAGAGACGCTTTCCTCGCTGGCCGGTCTCTGAAAAATCCAATGATATCCGAAAAAGAGCTTTTAGATACTGGGGAAAAGATTCTATGATGAATTGTATTCCTTAGCATATATTTTAAGGCAGTTATTTAAAGGAGGATCTACAATTGCACACCAACAAGAATTTCTGCAAACCATTTAGTTTGGCGTCTAAAATCAGCCCTCTGAAATTCCCAATTGAGTCATTTTTAGCAGCTATAAAATGATTATCCCTTGTTTCTTTTGAGATATTGTATAAAATAAAAAGGGGGGAAGGGAGAGTTATTTCCTCTTGATATACAGGATCAGGTTGGCTATGCCTATGATTATGGCTATTGCCACTAGTATTGTTAGGATGGTTATTTGTGGGGTTAGGGCTTCTATGGTTGTTTGGATTGTGGTTACTTGTTCTGGTGAGGCTGGTGTTGGGGCTGGTTTAAGCTGGGCTGTAACACAGAGCATTAGGCAAAGCTGGGTTTTCCCAGAACCATACTGTCCCACGAGTTCTGTAATGGACTGGGTTTCTATACCGCCGCCCAA
>WUQU01000411.1 GCA_009889605.1 Candidatus Bathyarchaeota archaeon
CATAATCTCCTTTTCTTTCTTTTCAAAGAGTTTATCGAGCTCGGCTATGTATCTATCAGTCAAATTCTGAATCTCTTTTTCTAATCTTTTTTCATCATCTTCCGATATCTTTCCATCCTTTTTGTCGTCTTTCACATCTTTTAGTACATCACGTCTTATGTTCCTTATCGCTATCTTGCCCTCTTCTACTATTTCTTTTGCCTTCTTTACCCACTTTTGTCTCTGTTCGGTTGTTGGTGTTGGGAAGTTGATTCTCACAACCGTTCCATCGTTTACAGGTGTCAATCCGAGGTCGCTTGCAAGTATCGCTTTTTCAATGGCAGACAACAGGTTTCTCTCCCAAGGTTTAACTATGAGTTGGCGTTCTTCTGCCGTTACTTGGGCAACCTGGAGAACAGGCGTTGGTACTCCGTAGTAGTCTATTTTTATTTCTTCAAGAACTGCAGGCGTTGCCCTTCCAGTTCTTAAATGCTTTAGCTCTTCTGCGATTTTTTCGACGGATTTTTTCATCTTCTCTTCAGTTGACTTTATGTAGCTATTTACCATCTCCCACACCTCCATCGTTTTTGCAATTTTTATGATATCTTATCCACATTGCTCACGCAGATCGCAGTTATTCCTTTCATCTGCGATTCAGGGTATACGTCGTTTCCGCTCTTGAACTTCACAGACACAGGACATCGGAGTATATCTTCAAGTTTTTGAGATATATCCTTTCTGTAGTTTTTCAGTCTTATCGGTGAAATTATAACACAATCCACTGAAGATGGAAAGAATCCGCTTTTGTTAATCGTTCTTACAACTATATCGAGCATCTCTATACTGCTGCGTCCCCTGTTCTCGTCATTTTCTGGGAATATAGACCCGATGTCGCTTTTCAGCGTTACTCCAACAAGACTGTCTATTATGGCGTGAGAGAGAACATCGGCATCGGAATGCCCTTGGAGTCCCAAGTTCGAGTCTATTTCAACACCGCCGATGATGAGTTTCCTCCCCTCAACGAGTGGATGTCTGTCCCAGCCGATTCCACCCATATTTTCGTAGTCACAGAATTTTGAAAATCGCCTCAGTTTCGGGTGCACCGGTCTTTCTTCTGTAAAATTAAAACGAGCGAAGATATCGCTATCCAACGCATCGACTATTATTTTTCTGTAACGGCTTGATTTAATGTACTTATAAAGTAGCCACTCTTTTAATTCCCCCGCTAACGAAACTATGTACAGATCATCTATAGCAAAATCCATCAG